>JAYUXQ010000978.1:0-3238 GCA_043752905.1 Nannocystis sp.
CGCGTCGACATGATCGCGATCGAGGAGAACGCCCCGCTGCGCCGCCTGATGATCCTCAACGAGGAGCACGGCTACTCGCGCGTCCCGATCTTCCGCGACACCACCGACAACATCGTCGGCGTCGCGTATATCGGCGACCTCCTGCGCCACCTCGATCGGCTCGACAACGTCACCGTCGGCCAGATCGCCCGCGCCACCGTGTTCGCGCCCGAGAACATGAAGGTCCTCGACCTGTTCCCGCTGCTGCAGCGCAAAAAGACCCACCTGGCGATCGTCGTCGATGAGTTCGGCGGCACCGCCGGCATCGTCACCCTCGAGGACGCCGTCGAGGAGGTCGTCGGCGAGATCTACGACGAGAACGACGACGAGGAGGACGAGAAGCTGTTCACCCTGCTCGAGGACGGCAGCTACCTGTTCGACGCGACGATCAACTGCACCGAGGTCGAGAAGACCCTCCGCATCGACCTCGACGACCAGATCCAGGGCAACTACGAGACCCTCTCGGGCTTCCTGTTCCATCAGTTCGAGTACATCCCGCGCCCCGGCGAGGAGACCTCCGCCGCTGGCTGGACCTTCCACGTCGCCGAGGCCGACGACCGTCGCGTGCTCAAGATCCGCGCATTTCGTCAGGAGTCCGCGAGCAGCACCAGCAGCAGCGCCGAGGGTGCAACACCCCCCGCCTCCGCGACCGGTTGATCGCCTTGACACCACCTCGGCGCGGCTGGGATCGTCGCGCCGATGCCACTTACGCCAAAGCTTCGTTCTCTCCTCTGTGCAGCGACCACCCTCGCCGCTTGCAGCAGCGCCGACGTCGGTGACTCCGACGCCACCGCGGCGACCACTGCCACCACCAGCGCCGCCGGCAGCACCGGACCCGCCACCACCGACGCGTCGGAAGGCTCCGGCACCAGCACCGGCGCGCCGACCACCGCGCCGACCACCGAGCCGACCACCGAGCCGACCACCGGGGCGACCACCGGCGAGCCCGCGACCTCGCTCGCCAGCGAGGGCAGCGACACCTCCGCGGGCACCTCGACGGACACCACCGGCAGCGACAGCGGCAGCGAGTCCTCGACTGGCGCAGCCGCCCTGACCGCCTCGGCGATCCTCGAGCCCAAGAGCGGCTCACAGGTGACTGGCACCGTGCTGTTCACCGATCTCGGCGGCGGGACCGTCGACCTCGTGATCACGCTCGCCGGCGTCGAGCCGCCCGGCACCCACGCGCTGCACATCCACGAGATCCCCGACTGCTCCGCGCCCGACGGCATGTCGACTGGCAGCCACTGGAACCCGCCCCCGACCATGCTCGGCGAGCTCGGCACCGTCGAGATCGCCGACGACGGCACCGGCGTGTTCATGAAGACCGACCTGTGGTCGATCGGCACCGGCGAGACCAACGACGTCGTCGACCACTCGATCATCATCCACGCCGAGTCCGGCGGCGGCACCCGCATCGCCTGCGGCGTGATCGCCAAGGACTGAGCCGTTTAGCGCTCGGCCAGGATATACGCCATCAACGCCATCGCGGCCGCGTTGCGGGCGATGTGGTCCGGGTCGATCTTATCAAAAGTGTCGGCGGGGCTGTGGTGGAGGTCGAAATAGGCGCTGTTGTCGGGCTCGAGGCTGACGCCGATCACGCCGTCCTTCATCAGAGGTCCGATATCCGACCCGCCGCCGCCGCCGGTGATCTTTGCGGCGCCGAGGCCCTGGAACAGCGGCGCGTAGGCCTGGAGCGCCGCGACCTCGGCAGGGGTGCCGCCGACGCCAAAGCCGAGCGGAGCGCCCGCGCCGGAGTCCGACTCGATCGCGCCGGCGTGCTTCTCCTTGCCGTGCGCCGCGTGATACGCGGTCCCGCCGCGCAGGCCGTTCTCCTCGTTGGTGAACAGCACCACGCGGATCGTTCGCCGCGGCTTGAGCCCCAGCTCTTGCAGCATCGCGGCCGCGTCCATCGCCATCACACACCCGGCGCCGTCATCGGTGCTGCCGTCGCCGGTGTCCCACGAGTCGATGTGTCCGCCGATCACGACGACCTCGTCCGGCAGCTCGCGCCCGCGGATCTCCGCGATCGCGTTGCCGCTGACCGCGTCCGGCAACGTGCGCGCGCCGAGCGAGAGCTCGATCGTCGTCTTGCCACGCGCCGCCAGGCGAGCCAGCAGCTCGGCGTCCTCGAGCGTCAGCGCGGCCGCGGGGATCTTCGCCACGCCGTCCGCGTAGCGCACCGCGCCGGTGTGGGGCGTCCGCAGGCTCGACGCGGTGACGGACCGGATCAGCACCGCCTTCGCGCCGACCTTGGCCGCCTCGCTCGCGCCCGACGTGCGGATCGGGACCGTCACGCGGTAGCCGGTCTCATGCTGCACCGGATCGTAGGCCGGCATTGGTTGATTGATGACGACGATCTTGCCGCGCAGCGCCGCGCCCTTCTCGGCCACCTCGGCGAGCGAGCTGACCACCGCGATCTCGCCGCGCAGCGGACCCTTCGTGCCGACCGTACCGCCGAGGCCGAGGATCACCAGCGGACGATCGATCGGCGCGGTCACCCGGGCTCGCTCGGCGCCGCGGACCCAGTGTGGCACCATCACCTTCTCGCGGCGCACGCTGGTCAGGCCGTCCTGGCGCATGACCTCGAGGGTCCAGTCGATCGCGCGCTCGAGCGCGGCCGATCCGCTCAGGCGGTGCCCGAAGCGGTCCGACATCGTGCCCAGGCGCTCCCAGGCGCGACGCCGACCCACAGACGCGGCCGTCAAACGCTCCGCAACCTCGACCAGCTCGGGCGGCAACGGAGCCGACGATGGCAACGGCCGTGACGCCTCGCGCGTCGGCAACACCGGCCCGTCCTGCACGACCGTCGGGCCCGAAGCAGCTCGCGCCGGCTCGCGCAACCCCGGCGGCGGCGCAGCCACGGGCACGCCCCGCACCACCGGCGCGTCCGGGGCCGTCGGCCGACACGCCAACAACAGCAGCGCCGACAGGCCCCAGAGACGCGCGTGAATGCCGGCGGACGATCTCGGGGCGGAAGTCACCGCGGAGCTATAGCGTCCCCGACGCCCGCGACGCAAGCCGCAGACCCGCGGCCCCGACCGACCGCCCCGCCGCGACGACCGGCCGACCGCGACCTCCTATCGCCGTCAATCCCAGCGCGTCCACGCGGCGCGGGCCCAGTCGTCCTGCCCGTCGCGCACGGCGCCATGGAAGTTCGCCGACGCGTCGAAGAAGCCGTCATCGGGCGGCGTCGCGGCGC
>JAYUXQ010000979.1:0-7971 GCA_043752905.1 Nannocystis sp.
GTGCCCTGGACCAGCGCGGCGATGGAGGACGCGCACGAGGCCGCCGTCCGCATGATCCGCGCCGACTACTGCGGCGACGGCGTCACCCACACGACCAACGGCAACACCATCGACGTCGCCGACAAGTGGGGCATCCAGACGCCGGACACCAACTGGGACATCGAGGCCAAGTGGGGCCCGAACGGCGCCGTCTGCCTCAACACTCCGCGCAAGCTGATCCACCCGCGCAGCAGCATCTGGTGCGCCGCCAACTTGCCCTACTGCACCAGCAACGGCCTCGCCAACGGCACGCCCAACACCAGCCCCACCCAGTACAGCGGCCTCCTGGTCACCCGCGCGATCCCCAACAGCAACCCGTCCGCTTACTAGCCTTCGCGGGTCCGCGGCTCGCCTCGACGGCCGCGGACCCCTCGTGTGTCTCGGACGCCTCGTGTGTCGGACGCCTCGTGTTTCTCGAGCAAGCGCCCAGCCGGACCCCACCCGGGATCCATCAGCCCCCTTGTCAGCGAAGCCGCCGCGCTGCTACTTGGGAGCATGCGCTCGCTGCTCTGGTCGCTCGCCGCACTGTCTCTGCTCCTCGCGTGTGCGCCGCCGATCAGGGCCAAACCGTACCCGACCACCCCGCCGGTCGCAGGAGACGCCTCGACCGCGCCGAGCACCGGCATCGTCCGCTACTTCGACCGCGCCGTCGACCTCGGCCCCTTCCTGACCGGCTTCCCCTTCGAGCGCTGGATGCCCAGCCTCGAGACCGACCGCCTGTTCTTCTTCGCCACCGGCGAGCGCTACACCCTCAAGACGCTCGACCTCCAGGGCGCCACCATCCCCTACGACCTCGGCAAGGCCGTCAGCGTCGGCGACGTCGACTGGTCGAAGCGCAGCCTGTGGAGCCTGCACCACCACGCCGCCACCGACACCCTGTGGTTGCACGCCGACGAGCGCAACGACGAGCAGATGAACCTGTGGACGCTCGACCTCAAGTCCGGCGTGCTCGCGCAGGTCACCCGCCACGACTACGTCTACGGCCTCGGCTTCTCGGAGGACGACAGGCAGGTCGCCTACCTGCCGCGCACTGGCACGAAGGCCCCGTTTAGCACCTGCCTGCGGGTGATGGACGTGCAGACGAGGGCCGCGCGCGAGGTCGTGTGCGACACCCCGGCGCTGCGCTTCACCTGGTCGGAGATCCGCTGGTCGCCCGATGCCAGCGAGGTCTACTTTCAGGCCCAGGTCGACGGCGACCGCAACCGCGTGCAGCTGGTCTCGGTCGACTTGAACGCCAGCAAGCCGGCCGTCCGCGTGCTCACCGACCCGAAGACGGAGCGCACCGAGGCTGCCGCGCTCGAGGGCTTCGTCGACGACGACCGCCTGATCTTCATCGCCAACGACGACGGCTTCGCCAACCTCCACACCTACTCGCGCAAGACCAAACAGGTCAAGCAGCTGACCCGCTTCACCGAGGATGTCACCTCCGCGCACGTCGTCGACGCTGGCGTGTTCGCGGTGCATCGCACACCGATGGGCTCGTCGCTGGCGCTGGTCGACCCGCGCACCGGCAAGGTGCTCGGCGAGCAGCCGCAGCGCGGCAAGGCCGACATCCTCGACGGTCACGGCGAGCGCGTGTTGTGGACGCAGGAGGCGCCCGACCTCGTGTTCGAGATGAGCCTCGCCACGCTCGCGCCGAGCGACGGCAAGGCGGCCGGCCTGAGCGACGTCCGCGTCCTCGGTCTCCCCGAGGCGCTCTCGTCCCAGATCGTCCAGTGCCGCGCCGAGGCCGTGAAGATCCCGACCTTCGACCGCGTGAGCGGCAAGCCGCGCGAGCTGCACGCCTTCGTGTTGCACCCGCTGCGCCCGATCGCCGACAAGACCCGTTCGATGGCCCTGGTGCGCGCCTTCTACGGCGGCGAGAACAGCTACAGCACCTTCGACCACGTCATGTGCGCGGCCGGCCTCACCGTCGTCTCGCCCGCGGTGCGCGGCAGCGACGGCTTCGGCAAGAACTTCGCCGCCCTCAACGACCGCGACCTCGGCGGCGACGAGATCGTCGACCTGTTCCACGTCGCGCGCTGGACCGAGAAGACCCTCGGCCTCACTCCCCGACAGATCGGCGTGTACGGCGGCAGCCACGGCGGCTACGCGACCATGCGCGCGCTGACCTTCCCGCCGGCCACCAACAACCGCAACGACAGCTACGCGTTCGGCTTCGGCCTCAGCCACGCCGGCTTCTCCGACATCAAGAACTTCCATGATCAGTCCAACATCCCGGACTGGGTCGTGCTCGAGAGCGGCGACCCCGGCAAGCCCGACGACCTCACCCGCATGCGCGACCGCAGCCCGATCTCCCACGTCGACCTGCTGCGCGCCCCGCTGCTGCTCACCCACGGCGCCAACGACTGGCGCGTCCCGGTCGGCGAGTCACGGGCCTTCCATGAGAAGGCCAGGGCGCTCGGCAAGCCGACCACCTACGTCGAGTTCGCCGGCCAGGGCCACCACATCGAGGGTGTGAGCCTGCTACGCCAGCTGTTCCAGGCCCGCTTCGACTTCCTGATGGCCGTCGCACGGAGCAACACCCCCGCGAGCGCCGTCACGACCACGACCACGACCACACCCGCCGCGCCCGCGACCACACCCGCGACCGCAAAGTCCCCCGCCTCTGCACCTGCGTCTGCGAGACCCGCCGCCGCTGCACCCGCGACCCCGCCTCGCCCGTGAACCTCTCCACTCAGGGCTGACTGCCGGGCTCACGCGCGCAGCGAAACCCGAGGTCCGCGCGCCGGTCCTTGAGGCTCCGCAGCGCACGCGCGGAGATCCTCAGCTCCTTGTCCTCGCTCGCCATGAAGCTGCCGCCGCGCACGACCCGACTCCCGGTGTCGGGTCCGCCGCGGCCCGAGCCTCCACCGGCATATTCCTCGTCCTCTGTGCGGTACGTGACCTCCGGGCTCGCGGTCCACTCCCACACGTTGCCCGCGAGGTCGTTGACGCGACCTCTCCCGGCACCTCGCGCGTAGCTACCGACCTTCGCCGTGCCCACCGCGCCGTCGTTCGCCGCGTGCAGGCTCGCCACGTTGTCGCTGTACGCGTCGCCGAGGTGACGCTCACACTCGCGGCCGCACGCGTTCGCCAGGCGCGGGCCCGGCTCCTCCTCGCCCCATGGATAGCTGCGCTCCTGGTCCCCACCGCGCGCGGCCCACTCCCACTCGTGTTCAGTCGGCAGTCGGCCCCCACGCGCCCGGCAGTACGCCTCCGCCTGGTGCCAGCTGATGCAGTTGACCGGGTGGCGCCCGCGGACCCGGCGGTCGCCGTTACACATGCGGCTCTCGACCGCGCGCTGCTTATCACTCAGGTCCTCCGCCGACACGGTGGTCGGCGCGTCCGAGCACGGCCCGTCGTCGGCGCAGCGCGCATACTCGGCGACGCTGACCTCGTCGCGGTCGATGCAAAAATCGGGCACCGAGATCACCCCGCTCCCGACGCTCGGCCGGAACCGTCCGCCCTCGACCAGCGCCGTGCCCCGCGGACACGGCCTGCGCTCGCGCAGGGCCGCCAGCTCCTCGGCCTCGCGGATCGGCTCGACCTCGAGGCGCAGCAGCGACCCACACCCATCGGGCGGAGCCGACGCGTCGCCGCCGTGACAGCGCGAGGGATCTCCGTCGCTGCGCTCGGCGCCGCGCTCCGCCGACGATCCCACCCCGCCGCCGAAGCCGACCACCCCGGCGCCCGCGGAGATCTTCGCACCTGACCCCGAGGACAGCTTGAACGCGCCGACCGTCACCATCGAGATCACGTGCGTGGCCTCGTCGCAGTCGCCCCGCAGCTCGCCGCGGGCGACCCGCTCGCGGCCCGTCTCGTAGTGCCCGACCACCGTCATCTCGAGCGTCAAAGCGCCATGCCTCTCGAGCTGACTCTCGAGCTGCGCCGCCCCGAGGGGGATCTTCGCGTACAGCTCGTCGGCGCTGCGAAACTCCTGGTCGTCGCGCTTGGGCTCGACCGCCGTGAAGCCGTAGCGGCCGATCACCTGGCAGCGGCGAACGATCTCCATCTCACAGCCCGCGTAGCGCACCGCGACCAGCCCGTTGTTCTTCTCCACCAGCCCCTCGAGCGCCGCCCGGTCCGCCGACGGCCACTCGATGATCAGCGGGCGCGCGTGGCTCTTCACCACTCCGCAGCGCGCCTGCCCCTCGACCGTCGGCCCGCCCGCCATCGCCGAGGCCAGGTTGCGCCCGCGGCAACCTGTCCCCAGGGACAGGCTCGCCAGCGCGGCCCAGTAGCACGCATGGCGCGTCAGGCGGGCGGCTGTGGGCGAGGTCGGCACCGGACCAGCGTAGCGGCTCCATCGCCTCCCGGGAAGCCCGCCAGCAGCCCAGATCAGCCGGCGTCATCCTCGCGCAGGGCCGCGACGGCGCGGCGCAGCTCGGCGACGCCGTCGCCGGGTCGGGCTTGCCAGCGGACCACGCCCTTGCGGTCGAGGACCAGCGTCGCTGGCAGTTGTCGGACACGAAAGCGGCCGGCGAGCGCATTGCCGGCGTCATGCACGACCGGGAAAGTGAGCCCGAGCTGGCGGGCCATCAGCTGCGTATCGCTGGCGAACTCATCCTCGCCGATGCCGATCACCGCGACCTCGGCGTCGCCCTCGACCAGCTTTTGGACCTGCGGCAGCGCCTTCCAGCACGGCTTGCAATACTGGGCGAAGAATTCCACGACGATGATCTTGCCGCGTAGCTCGCCCGACGACACCGTCGTGCCCTCGAGAGATCTTCGCGTGAACTCCGGCAGCGGACGCCCCAGCGCCGGGCCTGGCGCGGACGGTGGCAAGGCCGTCCCGGCGCAGGAGATCAGCGCCAGCGCGCACGCGCATAGGACCTGGCCCGCCGCCGTTCGCATCGTTCGCACCGCGGGCCCTCGCATCGCCGCAGTGTCGCACAGCTCGCCCGTGCATGCCGCCCGGCGCCCCATCACCAACTCGCCGAGTGGCCAACTGGCTCGTGGCTGGCAGCCAGTGGGTGCTGTGTGCGCGTTCACGCGGAGTTTTCGCAGCGCGCTTGCGAGGCCGTGCAAAGCTCCATGATACTGTCCGCGCTTGCCCCCTGGCCCGACCTTGCTCGCCGCCTTCGCAGAAGCTCCGAACTACACCCGCGTGCCACCCGAGCTCGGCACGGAGGTCGGCTGGCTGTGTCTGGGTCTGCTGGTGCTGCTGCTCGCGTGGCTGGCGACCCGGATGGAGTCGGTGCGCCGCTCGTTCCTCGCGCTCGAGGACCCGCGCATGTTCGCCGTCATGCGCATCGGCTTCGCCCTGATGACGATCCAGAACTTCTGGAACCTGCGCCCCTACTGGCGCATGTTGTGGAGCGACGAGGGCCTGTACACCGCGCCGGAGGCCCGCCAGAGCATGGGCGGCTCGGCCCTGTCCGGCTGGACCCCCGAGGACGGCTTCCTCGACGCCTGGGCCTGCCTCAAGTTCTTTTGGGGCAAGCACTCCGCGTTCTTCTTCGACGCCGCCCCCGACCACGTCGAGACCTACATGTTCGTGTTCTTCGGCGTACTCCTGCTGTACGCCGCCGGTGTCCTCAGCCGCGTCACCGGCGTCGTCGCCTGGCTGATGATGTCGAGCGTCTACAACCACGACGCGCTCTACGTCGAGGGCACCGACACCGTCTATCGCGCGTTCTGGTTCATCCTCCTGTTTTGCCGCACCAGCGCCGCGTGGAGCGTCGACAACGTCGTGCGCTGTTGGTTCCTGCGTCGCCGCGGTCGCCTGCAAGAGGTCGGCCTCCCGCCCTCGCCCGGCCGCAGCCCTGTCTACGCGCTGGTCCCGAGCTGGCCCCGCTACCTGATGATGGGCCAGTTGATCGTCATCTATACCAGCACCGGCATGGTCAAGACCGGCAGCGTGTGGGCCAACGGTGACGCCCTCTACTACTCGCTCAACCTCGACCACTTCTACCGCTTCGAGGTGTGGACGCAGATGGTCTCGGCCACCTTCGGCACCACCCTGTTTCGCCTGATGACCTGGGTGACCCTGTGGTGGGAGTCGTGCTTTGCGATCGCCGGCATCGGCATGATCCTCAAGTTTGGCCTCGATCACCGCGACAGGGCCTGGTACCAGGCCCAGCAGGTCCCGTGGCGCCTGTGGCTCGGCCGCGCGCTGCTGGTGATCGGCTACGTCCTGCTCTACCGCCTCATCATCCTCGCGTACCCGTACTGCATCGAGTTCCCCAAGGACTCCGCCGCCGACGTCCAGGCCAGGATGGTCGGCGAGGGCCTGCGGCGCATGCACTTCGCCCTCGCCGCCGTGATCCCCGTCGTCGCGCTGCTGTGGTTCTCGCTCGCGCGCTGGCCGGTGCGGGTCCGCCGGTGGAAGTTCGACCAGACCTCGCTGCGCCGGTGGCTGTTCGGCCGCCGCGTGTGGCTCGGCCTCGGCCTGATGTTCCACGGGTTCCTGATCCTGTTCATGAACATCGGCATGTTCCCCTTCATCATGCTGATGACCTACGCCGCGTGGCTGACCGGCGAGGAGCTCGCCGCGGCGCTGCGCTGGTGCGTGGAGACGATCCAGCGCTCGCCGCTCGGCCGGGCCCTGCCCGCGCGATGGTTCGATCGCGCCCTGACCCGCGCCGGCCAGGCCCAGGCCCCGGAGGACGTCCCGCCGCGCGGTCGACCGATCCCCGATCTCCTCGTCGTGCTGCTCGGCCTCGGCCTGCTGTACATCATCTGGCGCCGCGTCGGCGGCGATCGCGAGCTGACCACCCTCGTCTACGGCTGGACCGGCCTCGCGCTCGCCGTCGGCGTCACCTGCCGGCTGTGGCGCAGCCGCCCGCCCAGCGGTGCCCCTGCCCTCGCCCACGGCCCCGCGGGCCGATCGCTCGTGCTCGCGTTCATGCTCTCGCACGCGCTCGCCATCGGCCTCAGCCTCGGGCCCAACTACAACATCTTCGCCGGCTGGCGCGGCCCGGCGCGCGCCCTGTTCGGCGCCTGGCCGACCGTCACCGGCACCTCGCAGAGCTGGAAGATGTTCGCCCCCAACCCGCCGCGCGCCAACGTGTTCATGAAGACCGTCGTCGTCACGCAAAACGGCGCGCGCTGGAACATCGGCAACAACGCCTACGACTACCGGCCCTTCCCGTGGATCTGGAACGACCGCATTCGCAAGATGCACCGTCGCATGGTCAGCAAGGGCAAGGGCTACCTGCGCAACTGGGCCAACTTCTACTGCCGCGAGTGGTACCTGGAGACCGATGAGCGCGCCGCCACCATCGAGATCCACAAGCTCACCACCCGCATCCCCACGCCCGAGCAGGTCGCCAACAAGGGCTACTACGACCCCACCCAGCTCAAGCTCAACGACGAGCTGGTCGAGACCTACGCCTGCCCGCGCGCCGGCGACATCCCGCCCTTCATGAAGCTACGCCGCGGCTGGCCGGTCTACGCGGAGGAGCAGGCCCAGCTCGACGACGAGGCCCAGCGCGACGCCAAGGCCGCCGAGAACAAGCGCAAGAGCTGGGCCAGCCGCCGCGACTGGGGTGGCAGCGGACCCCCGACCCCCACCCCGCGCGCCGCCCCGGCACCCGTCGCCCCCGCCGACGACGACACCCCCGTCGCCAAGGGCGGCGACGACGGTGAGTAGCCCCAAAGGACATGTGACGACCGCAAGCCCATCCGACCGCCCCCCGTCGCAACCGGCCCCGGACGCCTCGCCTCCCGGGGTCGCTGCTGTCGCTGCTGTCGCTGACGTCGCTGCTGTCGCCGAGTCGCTGCTGCGCGCACCTCTCGAGGTCCGCGCCGAGGACGGCCGTCGCTGGGCTTACGGCCTCGTCGGCCTCGTCATGGTCAGCCTGTTCATCCTTTATCACGTCGTCGCGCTGTTGCAGCACACGACCCCTGGCGGCGGTCTCGCGGCCAACTTCAGCCGCAAGCTCGGCGAGACCTTGCACGTCGGGTCTTACATGCGGGCCAGCTCGAACGTGCAGAGCTGGTCGATGT
>JAYUXQ010000980.1:0-7970 GCA_043752905.1 Nannocystis sp.
GTGCGCTTCAACCTCGAGTTTAGCCCGGGCTCCGACATCGCGGCGCGCAAGGCGGAGATCCGCGAGCGCCTCGATCGCATCCGGCCGACGCTCCCCGACACGATCAGCCGGATCTCGCTCGACTCGTGGGGGCGCAGCGACGAGCCGGTGTTCGAGCTGCGCCTCGCCAGCGAGACCGGACTGACGAGGGACTACGAGCTGCTGCAACGGCTGATCCTGCGGCCGATCGAGCGCATCCCGGGGGTCTCGCGGATCGAGCTCGAGGGCGCCACGCCGCGCGAGCTCGAGGTGGCGCTCGACCTCGAGGCGGTCCAGCGCGCTGGCGCCGACCTCGGCCAAATTAGCGGTGTGCTCCGCGGCGCGCGGCAGGGTCGTTCGCTCGGCGTGCTGCGGCAGGCGGACGTCAACCCCGGCGTGCGAAGCCCGGCTGTCGCGGCCGATCCAGAGGCCTTCGCGGCCCTGCCGATCCCGCGGCGCGCGGGCGCTGGCGCGACGCCCCGCGGCCCGCCCGCGACCGGCCTGTCCTCGGGGACAGCTCAGACGACGGCCGCCGCGCCGACGCGCTCCACCGGCATGGCCGCGCCCTCGGCCCAGAACCTCGCCGCTGGCGCGATGGCGCCGCGCTCGGCGACCTCGCTGAGCAGCGCGGCGTGGTCGACGGCCACCACGAGCACGACCGGGGCAGGAGCCGCCGCCGCGCGCCTCGGCGAGGTCGCGGACGTCGAGATCCACCCGCGAGAGAACCGCAACTTTCGCCGCCTCGATGGCCAGCTCGGGGTCGACCTCGAGGTGTACGCGGAGGCCGGCGCGAGCCCGGTCGAGGTCGCGCAGTCGGTGCGCAGGCTGCTCGCGGAGCTGCAGGCGAGCCCGCGGATCGGGGACCTGCAGATGATCGTGTTCCACGATCAGGGCGAGATCATCCTCAAGACCCTCGCTGACCTGCGCAACACCGGCATCTACGGCGGCCTGCTCGGCGTGGTCGTGCTGTACCTGTTCCTGCGCCGGATCGGCACCACGCTGGTCGCGGCGCTGTGCATCCCGCTGACGCTGCTGGCCACCTGCGGCGTGCTGTTGATGCGCGGCGAGGAGCTCAACTGCATCGTGCTGCTCGGGTTGGTGCTCGGTGTGGGGATGCTGGTCGACAACGCGGTCGTCATCGTCGAGGCGATCGAACACCACGCGGCCCGGGGCGTGCCCGCCTTGCAGGCGATCCGGCAGGGCGGCCGCGACGTCAGCCTGGCGACCGTCGCGTCGACGCTGTCGAGCGTGATCGTGTTCCTGCCGCTGATGTTCGGCGACCCGGCCGACCCGATGGCCGCGCTGCTGGCCCCGCTCGGGCTGACCTTTGCGATCGTGCTGCTGTGCAGCCTGTTCATCTCGCAGACGCTGGTACCGTTGTTGATGCCGGCCGTGCTGCGCATGAACCGGAACGCGGCGCCGCGGCGCACGCCGGTGATGGACCGCGTCGGCGCTGGCTATCGCTGGCTGATCGCCCGCACGTTGCGGCATCGACGGGTGACGCTCGCGCTCAGCGTGGTGCTCGCCGCGACCGCGTACTACCCGGCGACGACGCTCAACTACAACATGGCGGAGCTCGAGCCCAAGCCGGAGCAGCTCGAGATCGGCCTGCAATTCGTCGGCAGCCCCGGCTACCGCGAGATCGGCGGCAAGGTCGAGGCGATCGAGGCGGCGCTGCTGGCTCAGAAGGACGCGCTGGGGATCGCGCACGTCGCCTGTCGCTACAGCGACTTCTGGGCCCGCTGCGGCGCACACCCGATCCGCCGCGCAGAGTCCGAGGCGGAGGTCGAGGCGTTCACGGAGCGCGTGACGCGGGCGCTGCCGGAGCAGCCGGGCGTGCGCTACCTGATCGGCGAGAACGCCCAGAGCCAGTGGCGCGGCAGCGGTGACCGTCGCGAGGTCGAGCTGGCGATCAAGGGCGAGGACATGGGCGTGCTGATGCAGCTCGGCGAACAGGCGGCCGAGCACCTGCGAAAGACCTTGCCGCGCGGCGACTCCATGAACCCCGACTCCGGCGGCTACGACGCGGTGATCGGACCCTACGACGAGGGTTCTCGCGAGTTGCACGTCAAGCTCGATAGCGCCGCGATGCACCGCTTCGGTCTGCGGGCCGACGACGTCGCCCGACTGATCCAGACCGCGTTTCAGGGCCTACCGCTCGGGCAGGTGCGCGGGCCCGACGGCGAGATCGAGCTGCGCCTCTCGGCCGACGGCGGACCGACCCGCGCCGGCGAGAACGGCGAGGCCGACGACGGCCCGAGCCTCGCCGACCTGCGCGACCTCAAAATTCCGGTGACGACCGCGGCGGGCCCCGGCGAGGTCGCGGTCGGCTCGCTAGCGAGCTTCGAGCGTACGCGCAGCCCGTTCTTCGTCCAGCGCATCGACCGTGAGACGCAGGTCAAGGTCAAGGTCCGCTTCTTCACCGCCGACCCGCAGAAGAACCGCGCGCTCGTCGACGACATGATGAAGCGCTTCGTGTTCCCGCCCGGCTACAGCAGCGGGCCGCCGGCCAGCTGGCGCAACCGCGGCGGCTCCCAGAGCGACACGCTCATCAACCTGTGCCTGTGCCTGCTGCTGGTCTACGCGGTGATGGCCTCGCTGTTCGAGAGCTTCCTGCAGCCCTTCGCTATCCTCGTGACGTGCCTGCTCGGGTGCCTCGGCGCACCGTGGGCCATGTGGTGGAGCGGGACGACCGTCGACATCACGGCGATGATCGGATTTTTTATCCTGATCGGGATCGTCGTCAACAACGGCATCATGCTGATCGACCGCACGATCCAGCTGCGCGGCGCCGGCGTGCCGAGGGACGAGGCGCTCGCGCTCGCGGGGCGCGATCGCATTCGACCGATCCTGATGACGGCGGGCACGACGATCCTCGGGCTCGTGCCGATGTTGATCCATCACCCGACGCTCGCCGGCGTGTACTACCATCCGATCGCGCTGGTCATCGCGGGCGGGCTGCTGACCAGCACGCTCGTGACGCTCGTGTTCCTGCCGGCGACCTACAGCCTGCTCGAGGACTTCGCGGAGGCGAGCCTCGCTCGCTGGCAGTGGCTGCTGCGCAAGGGCGCTTAGAGCCCGGGCTTTGGGCGCGGTAGCCTGTCTCGGGCAAACGACGCGTGACCCGGGCGAACAGGTGACAGTCGGGCCGCACGCGTGTACGCCGGAGGGATGACGATGGAGAGGGAAGCACTGTCGGACCTGTGGACGCGTGGAGACGCGGCGGCGGCGGACCGCCACACGATCGACGAGATCGGCGTGCCCTCGCCGGTGCTGATGGAGCGTGCGGCGCTGGCCTGCGTGGCGGCGATCGAGCGCGTGCGGACCGGCAGGCCGGTGCATGTGCTCTGCGGGCCCGGCAACAACGGGGCCGATGGCGTGGCGATCGCACGCATTTTTCACGGGCGCGGCGTGCCGGTGCAAGTGCACGTACTGGCGCAGCGGCGCGGCGAGGGGCTCGCGCAGCAGCTCGTGATCGCGGAGCGCATCGGGGTGGCAATGATGGACTCGTTGCCGGTGCTGACCCGGTCGGTCGTGATCGTCGACGCGATGCTCGGGACCGGCGCGACGCCGCCGCTGCGCGATCCGTACGTCGGCGCGGTCGCATGGGCCAACGCGGCCGACGCGACGCGCATCGCGGTCGACCTCCCGACGGGCATCGACGCGAACACAGGCGCGGTCCCTGGACCCGTGCTGCGGGCCGATGTCACGGTCACCTTCCAGCGCAGCAAGCCCGGGCTGCACCTGACGCCGGGTCGTGCCTCGGTCGGTGAGCTCGTCGTCGCCGACATCGGGCTGCTGTCCCCGGGGACAGGTGAGGCGAGTGACCGGCCCGTGCTACTCGGACCGGCGCAGGTGCGTGGCTGGCTCGCGGGACTGCGTCCGGGCGCCCACAAGGGCGAGCGCGGGCACGTGGCTGTCGTCGGCGGCAGCGCGGGCACACCGGGGGCGGCGGTGCTCAGCGGGGCCGCGGCGCTGCGTGGCGGGGCCGGCCTCGTGACGATCGTCAGCGGGGATCCGGAGGTGCAGGCGCAGCTGTTGCGGCACCGGCCCGAGCTGATGGTGATGGCCCGCGGTGATCCGCCGGCACCGGCCGCGGTGGTGCTGGTGGTCGGGCCGGGGTTGACGCAGCCAGCCGACCGCGCCGGCCTGGACGCCCTCTACCAGGGCGACCCGCGCCCGGCGGTGTGGGACGCGTCGGCCCTCGGCGAGGTGCCGGGGACGCGGACCGGCGGGCCGCGCGTGCTGACGCCGCACCCGGCCGAGGCGGCGCGCCTGCTGTCCCTGCGGACAGGTCGATCGTGGACCACGGCGGACGTGCAGGCCGACCGCCTCGCGGCGGCGCGCGCCCTCGCGGCGCACACTGGCGCGGTCGTGGTGCTCAAGGGCGAGGGCAGCGTGATCGCCGACGCGACCCGCGTGGCGATCGCCGTCAGCGGCGGTCCTGCCCTCGCCACCGCGGGCACCGGCGACTGCCTCGCGGGCCTGATCGGCGCGCTGCTGGCGAGGGGCCTCGGGGCGTGGGAGGCGGCCTGCGCCGGCGTGCACGTGCACGGGGTCGCGGGCGAGTGGCTGGCCCACGAGCGCATCGGCGCGGTCGCCTTCGAGGTCGCCGACACGATCGGTCGCGTGCTCGCTGCGCTGCCGGTCACGCACCCGCGCTGGCCGCGGGCCCACGCTGGTTGACCTGTCCCGCAGGACAGGTCGCTCGGGCTACTTGCAGCGCGCGAGGGCGGTCTGGGCCTGGGCCTGGGCCTCGGACTTCGGCTTGCGCGCGGCGAAGGCCTTCATCGCCTCGCGGGCGGGCTTGCACTGCTTGCTGTCGGCCAGCGCGCCGATCTTGCGGATGTGGGCGGAGGAGAGGTCGGGCTTGATCTGCAGGGCCCGGTCGAGCTTGACGAGCGCGCCGTCGGGGCCGTCGAGGCGGCCGAGCTTGGCCAGCGCCGCGCCCCACTCGGACCACACGATCGCCTGGTCCGGGACCCGCACGGCGAGGTCGGCGAGCGGCACGAGGGCCTCCTCGGCCTTGCTCTGTTTAATCAGCGCGCGCGCCAGGCCGAGCTTGGCGTCGATGTCGTCGGGCTTCTTCTGCAGGGCCGCGGTGAACTCGACCTGGGCCGCGGCGAAGTCGTCCTTCTCCATCAGCACGTGACCGAAGGTGCGCCGGATCTCGGCGTCTTCGGGGGCACGCTGGGCAGCGACCTTGATCGTCAGCAGGGCGTCGTCGAGGCGCCCGGCCTTGCGGTGGAGGTCGGTCAGGGCGAGCAAGACGTCGACATCCTCGGGCGCGAGCCGATTGGCGGCCTCGAGCGCGGCGCGGGCCTGGTCCGGCTGGCCGAGCACGAGCAGCGCGCGGCCGAGGTTGTAGTGGGCGTCCGCGAAGTCGGGCCTGGCCGCGATCGCGGCCTGGAACGAGGCGACTGCGGCCTCGGTCTGACCAGCGTCGAGCTGGATCGCGCCGATGCCGTTGTGCGCCGGATAGAACTCGGGCTTGAGCTTGACGGCCGTCTGCCAGGCCGCGACGGCGTCCTGCGGGCGGGCGAGCTGCTCGAGCACGATCCCGCGGGCGTAGTGCAGCTCGGGGTCCTGCGGGGTCGCGACGATCGCGTCGTCGAGCACCTTGAGCGCCGCGGCCTGCTGGCCACCCGCCATCAGCTCGGCGCTGCGCTCGATCGGCGGGCGCTCGGGCAGGGTGTCGTCCTCGTCCGTGGCGACCTCGCCGGGCTGCGTGGTCCCGGGCGGTTTCTTCGGCGCGCAGGCGAGGAGCGCCGCGCCGGCGATCAGCACGGGCAGCGAATTCGGCAGCCAGCGGCGGAGCAGGGGCGTGTGCGGGGACATGGCGGCCGGCAGTCTACCCGGATCGCCGAGGCGCCGCGACTTCGGGCGCATACGGCCGCGGGCCGGCTCCAGCGAACACCCGGGGCCTGTGACCGACCGTGGTTGCCAGCCACGGGTCGCCCCCTGCGCATCGCCGTGGCTGTTCCAAGAGACAGCTCGCTGCGCAACGGCACGCGCACCCGCCACGGAGGCCCGCGAGGGCGGCCCGGGCGATGATCCGGGGCGCGGCAAAAGGTGGTGGCGCGTCGCGGCGAGGTCGCCCATACCCTGACCTGTCATGCGTAAGACCCTCGTTCTCGCCGGTAGCCTCAGCATCCTCACCCTTGTCGCGCTCACGCCGTCGAGCGCCTCCGCGGCGGACGTGAAGCGTCGTGGCGGTCAGGTCGAGGGGACCTTCGGCGCGTCGCTGTGCATCCCCGGCAAGGGCGACTGCAAGTCCGCGGGCGACGTGTCGGGCAAGACCGGACCGTCGTTCGGCATGGGCTTCATGGTCGGCTTTCGTCCGATCAAGTACCTGCTGATCGGCGGCGCATACAACCTCGGTTTCTTCAATCCCGACTACAAGGACGGGCCCGCCGACATCTACAAGTCGGCGTATCAGAACAGCCTGTTCGGGGTCGTCCGGGCGATCATCCCGATCTGGCGCATCGACCTCGGCCTCGAGCTCGCGCCCGGTTGGTCGCGCCAGACCTTCAAGGTCAAGGAGGGCTTCGCCAGCGCGTTGTTCGGCGACAAGGTCTACTCCCAGGGCTTCGCGCTGAAGACCGCCCCGGTGGTCGACATCTTCATCACGCGGCAATTCTTCGTCGGCGCCAAGGTCGACTTCATCTTCAACTTCCACAAGCAGGTCTGCTCGTCGTCGGGCGGCAGCAGCGGCTGCAAGACCCTTGAGGACAACAACCAGGCCTCGGTGCATCAGATGCTCGTCGGCGTGCATGTCGGCGGGACGTTCTGATCGCCGGACGGTCGCCACTCGATGACTCGATGACTCGATGACTCGGTCATCGAGCGTCACGTGAGCGCTCGTCGACCCTTTGACACGGAGTGGTGCTCGGCGCGCCGGTGCGAGACCCGATGAACGCGGCGCTCGAAGCAGGCACCTGCGACGCGCGAGACGAGCGAACAGATCAGCGAGCGCCGCGGGTCTTGTCGGCGACGATGATGCGCTCGAGCGCCGTGGCGACCTCGTTGGTGAGGTCATGCAGCGAGCGCGGGTCGACGGGGTTGTGCGATCCGGAGGCGAAGACCAGCAACGGGACCTTGTCGCGCAGGATGACGGGGAGGCACAGGACCACGCCGTCGACGCCACCGAGGGCCGAGTAGAAGGCCGCGTCGATCGCCGTGTCGGTGCGCATGGGGCCGAAGTAGGGCTGGTGACGCTCGACGACGCCGGAGAATAGCGACGGGCCGGTCGCGGGGATCCGGATCTGGCGCACGGCCTCGACCATCAGGTCCTCGCCGCGGGCGTCGCGGCCGCGGATCTCGCCCTTGATGTGCGTGAACATGATGACGCGCCCGAAGCCCTCGGCCAGGAAGTCGAGGAGTAGGTCGGTGACCTCGTCGCGGCTCTTGACGGTGGCGAAGCGCGGCAGGAGCCGATGGAATGCCTCGGGCGACAGCGGGATGACCTCGTTGGCGACGCCGAACTGTGGCGGCGTCCACGTGGCCGTCGTGCGCTCATCGGGGTTGCTCGTCGATGTGCTCGTCGATGTGCTCGTCGGTGTGCTCGGAGCCTCCTCGAGGTCGTCGAGCGAGATGTCGACGACGTCGGATCGCGAGCCGCCGGTCAGCGTGTCACTCAAGGTCTCGGACGGATCCGAGGTCTCGACCGGGCGCGGCTCCGGCACGTCGGCGACCACCGGCTGCGGCGCGGTCGGGGCCCGGCGTGCGGGCGCGGGCTCGAAAGTCGCGGTGCCGCCAGGCTGGAAATCCGCGGGGAGGGGCACTGCGGCCTGCGGGGCCGAGGGGCGGCGCGTGGCGACCTGCGCTGCGGCCTGCGAAGCCGACGGCTGCGGTGCCGAGGGCTGGGATGTTGCGGGCTGGGATGTTGCGGGCTGGGATGTTGCGGGCTGGGATGTTGCGGGCTGGGATGTTGCGGGCTGGGATGTTGCGGG
>JAYUXQ010000981.1:0-3234 GCA_043752905.1 Nannocystis sp.
TTCGGCCGCTTCGACGCGCAGATCGATCGCAAGTACAACGTCAGCAACATTTACAAGCGGGCCCACGGCGACGGTCAGATCGCTCGCATCTCCGGCCTCGATCGCATCGAGCGGCTGTACGGCGAGCACATCACGTGGAACAAGCTCCTGCCGGTCGGCGCCCCGCGTCGCAATTGGCGTAACACCCTCGTGTCCGACGGCTTCCTGATGATCCGCCACCCGGAGCTCTCGACCCTGGTGAAGATCAGCGACGACGTCGCCGAGAACCTCGACCTGTACGCCGAGTGACCGCGCTGGCACGCCGACCGACGGCGGCGTGAGGTCTGCGCATCTGCGCATCGGCCCGATGTGGCGCCAGTGATCGCCGCCGTGGCGTCGACCCGGCTAAGCGCCCGCGACCGGCCGCAGGCGCTGCGCCTGTGCCCCCGCGATCGCTGCCACGCTGTCCGCCCGCGCGACCTCGCCGGCGACGCGCGCCGTCTCGCCTGCCACCCGGAGCAGTTGCACGAGCACCGGCCGGGTCTCGCGGGCCTGGGCCACGTGCGTCACCGCGGCGGCGATCGCCCGGTCGAACTCCTGCCACGCACCCTCGCGTCCGGCACACACCGCCAGCCCGAGCTGCGCCTGCGCCAGCGCCAGCGGGTCGCGGTGGGTCTCGCCGACGAAGCTCGCCATGTACGGCCTGTACGGCATGTACGGCCCGTACGGCCGCACCGCAGGGTCGCCGCGCAGCAGGCCGACGGTCGCGCGATGCAGGCGGACCCCATGCACGTAGCGCGAGCCGAGCGACGCGAACAACGCCTCGGCGCGCGCGTAGTGGCCGTCCGCCTCGTCGAGCCTGTCCTGCGCGAGCGCCAGGTCGCCGGCCCCGCCGAGCGTCAGCGCCATCGCCTTGCGATCGCCGAGCGCCTCCGCGGCCGCCAGCGCGCGACCGAAGCGGGCCTGGGCTGCCGGCCAGTCGGCGCGCTGCAGGGCGATCTCGGCGAGGTTGCCGGTGATCCGCGGCATCAACACCTGCAGGTCGCTCGCGATCGCCAGGCGCTCCGCCTCTGCCAGCTCGTCCTCCGCCGCGTCGAGCCGACCGGTCGCGCGCAGCGTCACCGCGCAGGCCAGGGCCGTGCGCGCCTGCCCGCCGAGGTCGCCCGCGCGGCGAAACGCCGCCATCGCCTGCTCGAGCGCGGCGAGGCTCTCGTCGAAGCGTCGCTCGAAGCGACCGACCAGCCCGTGCCAGCGCAGCGCCTCCCCGAGCACGTCGTCGTGTCCTGCCTGGCGCGCCACCACCTCGACCGCGCGACAGCGGGCCCGCGCCAGCGCCAGCGATCCTTCACCCCCACGCATCCACGTCAGCCACACGCCCTGCATGCGCCCGCGCAGCCGGCGAACATCCGCGCTCGCCAGTCCGACGCGATCCGCGAGCGTCGCGTGCTCCGCGAGCACCCGCTCGGCCCGCTCGTACTGCCCCGACAGTTGCATCTGATAGGTCGCGTCGAGCAGCGGATCGAGGGCCTCTTGCAACGCACCGGCCGCGATCAGGTGACGCGCGACCTCCTCCGCGTGGCCCTGCGCGTGCCCGCCGTGCAGCGCCCGCAGGACCTCGACGCAGCTGCGGTGATGCAGCGCGCGCCGTCCGGCCTCGGCCGCGAGGTCCTCGAGGCTCTCGCGGAGCATCCCGTGCACGAAGGCCCAGCCGCCGCGAGTGGTCACCGCGAGTCGTTGCGCGACCAACAATTCGACGATCCCGGCCGGCGGTCGCAGCCCCTCGAGCGCGCAGCCGCGGGCCCACGCCTGCGGGTCGACCTCGAGGCCGAAGGCCGCAGCCAGCTCGAGCGCCTGGCGGGCCTCCTGCGCCTGCGCGCCTGTGTAGTGGCCCGCGAGCAGCCGCGCCAGCCGCTCCTGCCACAACGCGTGCATGTCGTCGGGCAGGTCGAGCGACGCGTCGGGCGGCAGCGCGAAGCCGCCGGGCCCCTGCGTCAGGAGTCCGCGCGCGATCCAGTCGCCGACCAGTTGCACCGAGAACAGCGGGTTGCCGCCGGCCCGCTCGAGCACCGCCTCGACCAGCCCGGCGTCGAGGCCGAGGCGCTCGTGGATCAGCGCGCGATGCTCGGCCTCCGCGAGCGGCGCGACGTCGAGGGTCGTCACGCCCGGCAGCGCCGCCAGCTCGCTCAACAGCCGCGCCTCCGCCGGGCGCTCGGCGACGACATCGTCACGCACCGTCAACACCAGCAGCACCCGCGGCCCGTTCGTGTCGCTTAGTAAATGCCGCGTGAAGTCGAGGGCCTCGGGTCCCCACATCGCGTCGTCGAGCCACAAGATCGCCGGCCGCCGCGCCGTGCAGCGCCGCAGGTACCCGGCGAGCACCGCGTGGCGCTCGCGCTGCTCGGCCAGACGCACGCGCGGCCGCTCCCCGTCCCCACCCGGCGCCATGAACTCGGTCAGCGCCGCGGCCTCGTAGCGCAGCTGTTCTGACCTGTCCGAAGGGACATCCGCGCCGAGCGTCGCCAGCACCCGCGCGTGGATCTCGTCGCCCGCCAGGCCGACGCACTGCAGGTGACTCGCCAGCATCCGCGGCAGCCCGTCGCCCGGCCCTCCGAAGGGTCCGTGGCTGGCGCGCAGCACCGTCGCCGCCCCGGCCTCGTGGCTGCGCGTCGCCAGCCACTCGATCAACCGCGACTTGCCGACCCCCGAGGGCCCACGCACCAGCAGCGCGCGCGGCTGGCCCTGCGCGTACACCTGCGCGAGCGCCTCCCACAGCGCGTCCCGCTCGGCGACCCTGCCGACCAGCGGCACCTCGCGGAAGCGGTACAGCGCCAGCCCGGCCCCTCGCAGCGGCCGCAGCACCTCGGTGTCCCCCGGCCGCCGCCAGCTACCCGGCAGCGGCGGCGCGTCACCGGTCCGATCGGACATGTCCTCGGGGACCTGTCCGATCGTATCACGCACCCGCTGCCCGGCCGGGTCGCTCGACCTGTCCCGGCGCGCGGCCGCTGGCTCCTGCGGGTCGACACCCGCATCGGCCATTCGCGTCTCACCCGCGACATCGACCGCATCCGCGATCCGCGTCGCGCCGGCGATATCGACCTCCGCGACCTCCCCCACCAGCCGCGTCGCTGCGCCGCCGTCGATCGCACCGGTCTCGGCGATCCGCGTCGCGCCGCGGACATCGACCGCCGGCACCTCGCCCGTCCACTGCGTCGCACCGCCGACATCGATCGCGCCCGCCTCACCCGCGGTACGCGA
>JAYUXQ010000982.1:0-3233 GCA_043752905.1 Nannocystis sp.
TCGAGCGGGCGACTCGGACCCGGCCTCGGCGGCTCGCCGGGACCGACACCCGCGGGGTCGAAGGCGGCCAGAGTCGCCATGCCGGTCGGCAGGGCGATACCCTCGGCCTGCGTCGACTTGCCGGCGCCGTGACACGAGGAGAGCGTCGCCAGGGCGACGAGCAGGGCAAGCGGCGTGCGAGGAGTGGGTCGGGCGACGCGATGCATGAGAGATCCGCAGCATGCCCGCGGTCGACGCCGACAGGGCAAGCGGCGCATGGACCACGCGCATCCGCGAAAGTTCCCGCGGTCAGGTTCGCGCGGTGGACATCGTCGGTGTGATCGTCCAGGATGCCGGTCGCGTGAAGGACCCAGGGAGGGATCGCAGGTGCGTGGCGCTGTGCGGGCTGCGACTGGCCGTCGCCCTTCCCACCGTCGCCCTTCCCACCGTCGCCCTTCCCACCGTCGCCCTTCCCACCGTCGCTCTCTCCACCGTCGCCCTTCCCACCGTCGCTCTCTCCACCGTCGCCCGCGCCAATCCGCCCGCCCCGCCGCCCCGCGTCGGCCCGCCGCCGCCGCCGTCCCCGTTCGCGCCGCCCGGCGACGCGGCGGCGATGGCCGAGCGTCCCTTCGGGCGGGCGACCTATCGCCCGGGCGGTGGCCTGACGGTGAGATCGCAGGACGGCCGCTTCGCGCTCGGTGTCAGCATGTGGGCGCAGCTGCAGTTCGCCGCGAAGCACGACCCGATGCCCGCCGCCGGGGCGCCGCCGACCAGCGCGACGCTCGAGCTGCGACGCGCGCGGCTGGTGTTGCAGGGCCACGCCTTCTCGCCGCACCTCAAGTTCTATGCGCACCTGATGTTCTCGCCGAAGGACCTCGGGTTCAAGGACGGCGTCCCGACGCGCGCACCGATCTTCCAGTGGTACACGACGGTGACGCGGCTGAAGAACGCGCAGGTGCAGGCGGGCTTTTACTTCGTGCCGTACGCGCGCCAGCGCATGCAGCCGCTGCCGCGCCTGCAGTTCATCGACAACTCGACGGCGAGCTACGAGTTCACGCTCGACCAGGATATGGGCATGCAGGTGTCGTCGCCGGACATCGCGGGCCTGGGCCTGATGCGCTACTACGCGGGCGTGTTCATGGGCGAGGGTTATGACTGGTACCGCCCGAGCGACCTCGGGCTGACGTACATGGGCCGCTTCGAGGTGCTGCCGCTCGGGATGTTCGAGGACTTCGCGGAGGCGGACTTCGAGCGCCCGCGAACGCCAAAGCTGAGCATCGGCACCGCGTATGCGTACAGCGACCGCGACCGTCGCACGCGCGCGATCGCGGGGACCGGCTTCGCCGACGGCGGGACCATGCGATCGCACAACCTCACCGCCGACCTGATGTTCAAGTGGGCCGGGCTGTCGCTGCTCGCCGACGTGTACCTGCGCCGCGCGTCGCGCCAGGCCGGCGATCTACACGACACCGATGGTATGCCGATCGCGGTGCAGGCGGCCCGCAACGGCCAGGGATGGACGGCACAGATGGGCCTGTTCGTGCCGCGCACGCGCGCCGAGGTCACCGCGCGCTCGGCCGGGGTGCGCCCGCCACGCTCGCTACCGACCAGCCTCGGGCGCCTCGACGAGGTCGGCGGTGGCCTCAACTATTATTTTTATAGGCACGCGTTCAAGCTCCAGCTCGACTATATCCATACATGGGGCCCGGCGCTGCCGACCGGCCGCGGTGAGCAATTGCGTCTGCAACTACAGCTGGTCTTCTAACGACCTCATCGTCGAGGCTTGCGCGGCTCGGCCGGGCGCGTGAGCTGCTCGGAGATCGCACCGGTCGCGCCCGGGCGGCGCTCCTCGCCGGCGTCCGCGGGGTAGAGCGCCTGATGCCCGTGACGCTCGCGCACGGCCGAGAGCACGGCCTGTAGCGCCTCGCTGCGCGGGGACGGTGCCGCGGTGCCGCGGGTAGCCGGCACGAGCAGGTCGAGCTGCACGGCGGCGGGCGGGGCCTCGAAGCCGGCGACGCCGACGCCGGTGAGGCGAAAGCTGCGGCCCTCGGTCTCGACGGCCTCGAGCAGGCGGCAAGCGGCGCCATAGATCTCGCGGTAGCCGTCGCTCGGGTGGGCGAGGGTCAGCTGGCGGGTCTCGGTGACGAAGGCGGCGTCGCGGATCTTGAGGTGCACGGTGCGGGCGCGGACGCCCTGCGCGACCAGGCGGTCGGCGACCCGGGTCGCCTGTGACAGCAGCCGGCGCCGCAGCGCCTCGACGCCGACGAGGTCGGTCGCGTAGGTGTCCTCGCTGCTGATCGACTTCGCGGCGACGTCGGGGATCACGGCGCGATCGTCCTGGGCGTTGCTGAGGCGATACAGGTGCTGGCCGTGCGCGCCGAACCACTGGATCATCGTCGCCTCGCCGAGCGCCCGCAGATCGCCGACGGTGCGGATCCCCCGGCCCTCGAGGCGCTCGCGGGTCCGCGGCCCGACGCCCCACAGCGCGCCGATCGGCAATGGGGTGATGAACTCGAGCTCCTCGCCGAGGGCGATCTCCGTGAGCCCGTCCGGCTTGTTCATACCGCTGGCGATCTTGGCCAAAAACTTCACGCTGGCGATGCCGACCGAGCAGGTCAGCCGGGTCTCGGCGAACACTGCGGCGCGGATCGCCTCCGCCGCGGCGCGTGGGGCCCCCCACAGGCGCTCCGTCCCCGCGAGGTCGATGAAGGCCTCGTCGATCGACAGGCCTTCCACCAGCGGCGAGAAGCGCTCGAAGATCTCGAAGACCTGGGCCGAGGCCGCGGCGTAGGCGTCGTGCCGCGGATGAATGACGATCGCCTGCGGACACAGACGCAGCGCCTGGCCCATCGGCTGCGCCGAATGACAGCCGAACTTGCGCGCCTCGTAGCTGGCGGCCGCCACCACCCCACGCTTGCCGGCGCCGCCGACCAGGACGGGCTTGCCGCGCAGCTCGGGGGCATCACGCACCTCGACCGACGCAAAGAAAGCATCCATGTCGACGTGCAAAATCGCGCGCTGCGCAGACATTCAGTGAAGCGCAGTATAGCCGCTCCATGAGGCCGCTGCGACGGATCTTTGCGAAGCAGCGCGGAGCTTTGGGGCGCGGGAGCCGTCCGAAATGGGGCTCGCTCTCGGGCGGGTTCTCGATCGGCCCACCGCGCTCGCGATCTCGGTCTAAATCGCCGCTTCGGGCAGCACGTAAGCGGCGAACTGCTGGCGCAGCAGCAGCTTCGAGACCTTGCCCGTCGCGG
>JAYUXQ010000983.1:0-3232 GCA_043752905.1 Nannocystis sp.
CGGTGTCGGGAACGCCACAGAGTGTGCAGCAGCCATCCTCGACGTAGAAGGGGCCGACCACGTTGAGGTGAAAGCGTCGGCGCGTGGCCATGAACGGCGATTCTCACCCGCGTTGCTCGCTGTCAAGCGAGCGCAGTCAGGCAGGCGTGTGAGCTCCGACGCAGCCCGTCGTTCCTGCAACCCCCACCATGGGTCTGATCGGTGGTGGCCGGGCGGGGATGCGGACGAGCAGCAGGACCGGGCGCCAGCACTACCGGTCATTGCCGTCTCCCTCGTCGACACACTCCGTCGATCGAGACGATGAACATGGCATGAAGGCCAACCGGCCGGCGGCTCTAGAGCTTGGCCGAGAGGAGGGTGCGGAGCACCACAAAACCGGTAATGCGCGGCGGTGCGATCTCCCGGTCTTCATAAAACTTCGTACTGATTGTGTCGCGATTTTGGCGGTTTCCGCGACAACCCCTCGTAAACGGGCCCGTAGATGGGTGTGGCCCTTGCCGTACACGACATCACCAACGTCAACGACGACGCCACGATCCCGCAGACCGCCAAGTGGTCGCAGAACTTCCTCGATCCCAAGCTCAATAACTACCGCCAGAACGAGCAGGGCGACATCCCCCCGACCGCCCTCCCCGACATCACCAGCGACACCCTCGGCTGCCAGGTCGTCGGCGACGGCGTCGAGCTGTCCGCCGAGGTCTGCAACCGTGGCGTCAAGACCGTCGGCGCCGGCCTCAAGACCGCCTTCTACGAGGGCGATCCCATGGACGGCAAGGTCCTGTGTGTCGCCACCACCCTTGATGCTCTCGCCGCCGAACAGTGCGTCACCGTCACCTGCACATACGACGGCCCCGTCATGGGTCTCGTCACCGTCGTCGGCAACGACGATGGCATGGGCGGCAAGAACACCCTCGAGTGCATCTATACCAACAACGACGACTCCACCGCCCAGCTCTCCTGCCAGTGAGCCGTGTGGGCGCGGCCCCGATCGTGGGTCTGCGTGCCCGATCACAACGGCGCTCAATGCCAGCCCATGCACGATGATCGCCGCCGCCACACGATGGCGGCGCGCGAGCGCCACGATGATCGTCGAGACGCCGTCATGGACGAGACTGCCCACCTCGCCGCCCGTGGCAACACCGACGGGAGTGAGCGTGCCGATCAGCGCAGCGAACCGGTAACGCGCGTCGAATAGCGGCCGGTCACAGACATGGTCATCGACAGACCGTCCTGTACGAGTTCCCCCGAAATCGTCATCGCCCCCTGAGAGGTCCCGTCCAGGTCGACAGCACGATCGAGTGGGGTCACCCGTCCATGCATGTGCCGCGCGGCTGGCCGCACTCGCCGGCGCCGACGCACGTGCCGCTCACACACTTCAAAGCCCTCGTGGAGGCATGAGACCCGCCGTCGCCCCGAGCGCGCTGCTCCGCGTCCCCTCGGCGCCGTCGCGTGCGCGATGACCATCGCATCGTCGTGACTGGGCGCGACCGAGGTCCGAGGTCGCGGCGGCGCCCCATGCATCTGGCCTGACGGGCCGCCAGCGATGACGCGCTCACGCTATGCCGTCTCTACCACTGCGGCGTCAATCGGACCGTTGCTCCGGCGCGGCTTGGTCCGCGCGGGTCGGTGGCCGGGCTCGCGGCCGACCTCGGTCGGCCGGAGGTTCAGGACCGCCGCGACGTGCTCCCAGGTCCCGTCACCGGACCACCGCTCGAACCACCGCCAGCACGTCGACGCCGCCCCGTACTCTGCGGGAATCTCTCGCCACTTGGCACCGGTGTGCAGCACCCAGCGGATCGCGTCGACCGTGCGACGCAGGTCCGTGTGCTGGCCGCCGCAGCGGCCCCGGGTGCTCTCCACCATCGCTGCGACCGCCTTCCACTGGGCGTCGCCCATCGGCTCGAACTTTGGCGGCGCCAGCGCGGCCATCGGCGTCACCGCGCCGACGATCCGGTGGGTGGCGATCTCGAGGGCCTGGCGGACGACGTGGTTCGCCAGGTGAGCGTAGCGCTGCGTCGTGCGCGACTCCTTGTGACCGAGAAGTTCTCCGACGACGGCCAGCGGGATCCCGCTCATGAGCGCGTCGCTGGCGAACGAGTGCCGTAGGTCGTGCAGGCGGACCTCCGGGAGACCGGCCGCGGCGCGGATGTTCTCCCAGGTGCGATTGATGGTGCGCAGGCGCGTCCCCTTGCGCGTCCGCAACACGTACCCGCTACGCGGGTCGCCGGTCTGCTGCTGGATGTGCTTCAGCAGCGCGAGGACGTGAGCGGACACGGGGGTCTTGAGCTGGCCCGTCTTGGTATCGGGGAGATTTAGCAGTGAGTGCTGCCAGTCGACCATCTCCCATTTAAGCGTCAGGATCTCGTCGCGGCGACGCCCCGTGAGCGCGAGCAGATCGAGCGCCCACACGCTCGCCAGCTTCACGTGACCGCGGCGCCCCGCGGGGAGCTTCAAGCCCGCCTGGACTACCGCATGGACCCGCTGCCGTTCCTCCGGGGTCAGGAAGCGTTCGCGCTTCATCATGGGAAAGTGTCGGAGTCCGTGAGCCGGGTTGCGGATATCGGCCAGCTCCCAGTCCTCAATGATGCAGGTGTACAAACTGCCGAGCAGCAGCACCATGTTGTTCGCCGCGCCCGGTCGGGTCTTCATGCCACCGTGCAGGTCCTGGATGTCCGATCGCTTGATGCTGCGAAAGTCTCGATCGCCGAGTGCCGGGAGGATGTCGTTCGCTAGCTGGCTCCGGTACCTCGCGGCCGTCCGCGGCTTAAGATGCACGTCGACGTGGACACGGATGAACCGCGCCGCCAGCTCGCGCAGCGTCACGATCTTGGATGGCGTCGGTTCCGGCTGTCTCAGTCGAGCGTGTGTGCTCGCGACCGGCTGGCTGGACGCCTCGTCGTCGCTCACACCGACCGCAGCATTGGCGAGCATGACAGCGGCACGCCGGCGCGCCTCGTCGATCGACAGCGCGGGCCCGAGCAGTCCGAGTTTCTCGCGGTGGCTCTTGCCGTCCACGCGGAAGCGAACCAGCGCCACCTTCTTCCCCGTTGGCAAAACCCGCAGGATGAACCCCGGGAGCGCCTCGCAGGTGACTTCATACATCTTCGCGCGAGGTTTGCAGTCGCGCACAAAACCAGCAGTGATCATGACCCCTCCTCCTACCCACCATCTTTCGAGACAAATTCGAGCCACACAAGAGTGACTTCGGGCATGTCCTTACGGACACATTCTG
>JAYUXQ010000984.1:0-3232 GCA_043752905.1 Nannocystis sp.
CACCGATGTCGGCCGTGTGCTCCTCGATCGCGCGGCCGAGGGTATGCATGCTGCGGGACGCTCCCAGCGCGAGCAGCTCGAGGTACTGCTCCTCCGCCCGCTCGCGGCCGCGGGTCGTCAGCAGGTTCGCGTACGCGGCGCGCAGCTGGGGAGAAGGGAAGCCGGCGACCAGCGCCGCCAGCACCCCGCGCCGCCACGCGAGATCGCTGTCGTCATCGGTGGCCTCGCTCGCGCCGTCGATCGCGGCGCGCACCAGCGCCGGCACGGCGGCCGTCGCCTTCGTGATCGCGGCGCAAAACGCATCGTCGAGCCGCACGCCGTCCCAGTCCGGACGCGGCGTCAGCGAGTCGCCGACGATCGCAAAGCTGGCCCCGGGGACAGGCGACCAGACCCTCACCCGCGTCAGGGTCCGACCCGCGCGCACGATCTCGCAGCTCGACAGCGCGTGGGCGGCCTCCCAGCGTTCCTGCGTGCGCGGGAAGGCCATCGCCACCCGCAAAGCGTCCTGCTCGACGACCACACTGTCGGTGTGGGTCGCGGGGTCGAGCGCGAGCGGCCGCGTCGGTCGAGTCATGAAGTCGGCCTCGGCGCAGCGCAGCTCGTACTCCGCCGGTGACAGCACGGTGACGCGGTCGCCGAACAGCCAGAGCAGCAGCTCTTTTTCCCACGAGTTCACGCGCAGCACCACCTCCTCGAGCCCCGACCGCGGCACCACCACGTCGGAGATGCAGGCCACCGGCATCGCGTGTGCCAGCGCCACCGCGACCGCGCCGACGCTGAGCGTCGGGCCGGCCGCGGTCGTGAAGTAAAAGCCGTCGCGGAGCCACGGCTGCTCGACCAGGTCCGTCGGGACCGCCGGCGACGGCATGCCCGGCACCAGCGCCTGCACATGCGCCTCGATCTCCGCGGCCTCGTAACCCGCGGCCGCGAGCACGCCGTATAGCGCGTCGCTCGGGTGATGCGCGCGGATGAAGCCGCGGACCAGCGTGCGGGCTTCGGGAGACGGACGCCAGTCGAGCACACCGCGGCGCACCGCGGCGTCGACGAGCACGCGCGACGTCGCGGCCCACCCCGCGAGCGCCGCGGCGAACAGCGCGTCGCGCCCGGGTCCGGAGTAATCCGGCGAGATCGCCAGCGGCCCCGAGAGCACGACATCGACGCCTGCGATCGGCGCGTCGAGCTCGTACTCCGCGAGGGCACAACCGTCGACGATGACCCGCAGGTGGCAGCGCTCGGTCGGCGCCCGGCGCAGGCCGGCCTGGCCATGAATTCGGCGATCACCGACCTGCACGCCGAAGTCGGCGATCATCAGGTAGTTCGCGGCGGTCAGCGTCGGCTCGCACGGCTGCGCCCGCCAGCGCCGGCGGTTGGCCTCGGCGTGCGCGCGCACCTCGAGCTGTGCTGTCACGTCGCGCAGGCGATCGCCGAGCCCGAGCGCCAGCACGGCATCCGTGAACGCGTCGCCAGTTCGAAGCACGATCTCGTCGCTGGGTGGCACCCGCGTGCCGAAGAACTCGCCGCTCGTGGTCGTCACGTGGCCGACGCGCCGGGCCTCGGCGAGCAGCGCGGCAAAGCTGTGACGCCGGCCCCAGATGTCGGGCCACGCGACGATCCGCGTCATCGCGGCGCCGATCGTCGTCCGGGGATCGACAGCCCCGTCCCACGCGCGCCACACGACGTGCAGACGCTCGCGCAGCGCCGGGTCCGGGTCGACCGCGGGCCCGGGGCCGATCGCCGAGTCGATGACCTGCGCCGCGAGCTGCCGCGCCAGCTCGAGGCAGCGCGCGTGCTCGCCGTCGAGGACGACCTTGTCGCCCGAGAGGTCGGTCAACAGGCGATCGTTGGCGATCACGACGACCAGCCCGGGGGGCAGCCAGTCACCCACCACGTCGCAGATCCACACGCCGTGGCGGACCAGCCGGATCACCCCGGGCCCGTGCGTGGGCACCAGGCCGGCGACGCCGCGGCAGTGGCCGTCCGCGCCCGACTTGCAATGCTGCGCCCCCGGCAAGGTCAGCCCCGCGGACACCCTCTCGCCGTTGAGCGTGATCGGCACCGTCGCGTGAAAGCCCCGCGCACACAGCCACGTCGCCTCCGCGAGCCTGCCGCGCAGGTGCTTGACGAAGCGGACCATCAACCCCGGACGAAACCTCTGCTTGACGTGGATCTGCGTGCCGCGGGCATCTTCTATCAAACCGACCACGTCGGCCGCGTCGTGACTCGCCAGCAAGCTGACGCCTGTCCCGTCCGCGCCGCTGACGATGCGCACGTGCCGGGGGTTGAGCGCCAGCGCGGAGTGGATGCCGACCGCGAGCTGCTGGCGCGCGCGCTGCACATCGCTATGGGCCGCCGCGAAGCTCGCGTTATAAAGGTCGTCGAGGTCCTCGCTGGTGATCGCCGCGCCGTCGAAGCGGATGATGAGGTCGTCGCTGTCACATACGACCTCGATCCTCGTCGCGCCCTTGAGGACCGCGACGGCGATGAAGTGCAGCACATAGCGCTGCGGCTGCGCGACCTGAAACGTCCGCAACTTCTCGCGCGCCTTCTCGCGGTCGAAGCTAAAGCTACCCTCGGAATCGACGCGACCGACCCTCTGCAAGGCTGCGATCAGGTCGTCCGTCGCCATCGCAGCTCCAGCGCCTTCGCGGCGAGTGTGTGGTCGGTCTCGACCGACAGGCCGCGCCCGTGCCCGAGCACGACCAGCTTGGCCAGCCCGTACGCCGCGAACTCCGGCTCGCGCTCCGCCAGCGCGACGGCCGAGGCGACCGCCGGATGACCGACATGCACGATGAGTCGCAGGCCGGCGTCGAGCTCCAGCCTGTCGAGGCCCGTCACCGCCCCGATGTCGTCCTGCGCGATCGCCACACGTCCGGCCACCGCCGAGCCGGGATAGCGCAGCTCGCCCGCGTGGATCGCACGCGGCCGCGGGCCGACCTCGGCCAGCAGCGTCGCGAGCGTCGACCGCAAGCGCCCCCAGTTCGGCGGATCGTCGACCGGCAGCGAGGTGCACAGCGCCGCATGTACGGGCGGCGCTGGCCGACCCGAGAGCACCGCCGGCAGTCGGCACACCTTCGCCGGCGTCACCTGCTCCGTCACCCCGGGCTCGCCCTGCGCTGCGATCACCAGATCGCCGCGCTCGTGCAGCGCCAGCGTCAGCGGCGAGGCGGCCTGCGCCCAGTACACGCGCCCGGCCTTCGCCGCCCTGCGCAGCGTCGTCAGGTCGACCACGCCC
>JAYUXQ010000985.1:0-3232 GCA_043752905.1 Nannocystis sp.
TCGAGATCTCGCGAGACACCCGCGAGGTCACGGCGCATCGCTCGCTCGCTGCGCGCTCTGCATCGGCGTCTGCAGGCGAGACTACGAAGATTACCGGCAGGCGGGTGTGCGACGGGCGAGAACGTGGTCCTACCGCCGGCGTGCCCATGGTAGGGTGCACCAGACCTCCGCGAGCCTGCCCGCATGTCCAAAGTCGGCGCGATACAATTCGCGGGGTACGACCTCCCGGAGGTGCTCCATGAGGAGGGCGAGGCCGTGCTGCTGCGCTGCGTTCGGCGCGAAGACGGTGAGCCGCTCCTCGCGTGGTTGTCGCTCGAGGAGACCCCGAGCCGTCGCCTGCTCGAGCGCCTGCAACATGAGCAGATGGTGCTGCAGCACCTCGCCGAGAACATCGAGGAGCGCGGCGAGGGCCGGGCCGCCCCGCTGGCGCTGGGGCTCGAGCGCGACGGCGCCGCGGTAGCGTTGATGCTCGAGGACCCCGGCGGGGTCGCGCTCGAGCAGCTGCTGGAAGGTCAGCCCTTGCCTGTCGAGCTGGCGATCGAACTCGCGCTGGCGATCACGGCCGCGCTGGCCCGCGTGCACGCGGCCGGGGTCCTGCATCGCGACCTGCGACCGGCGCACGTGCTGGTGGACCTCGCGCGCGGGCAGGCGACGCTGGTCGGCTTCGCGGCGGCGGTGATCGCCGACGAGGCGGAGGCGACCCCATTGCCGGCCGCGTCCTCGGCTTATATGTCGCCCGAGATGACCGGACGGACCGGCCGCAGCAGCGACACGCGCAGCGACTACTACTCGCTCGGCGCGCTGCTCTATCGCATGTTGACGGGTCGCCCGCCCTTCGACGAGAGCGACCCGCTGCGCCTGATCCACGCCCACATCGTGCGGCTGCCGGTCGCCCCGGAGGCGCTGCGTCCGACGGTCCCACGCGGGCTCTCGAAGGTCGTGCTCAAGCTGCTGGCCAAGACCCCCGAGGCCCGTTACCAGAGCACCCACGGGATCAAGGCCGATCTGCAGCGCTGTCGCGACGACCTGCGTCGCGGCGCGCCGATCGACTTCGAACCTGGCTCTTCAGACAGGTCTGAGCGGCTGCACTTGCCCGACGGGCTCATCGGTCGCGGCGAACAGGTCGCCGCGTTGCTGGCGGTGTTCAAGCGCTGCGGCGCCGGGGCGCCGCAGGTGACGGTGATCGACGGCCCGACGGGCGTCGGCAAGTCCTCGGTGCTGCACGAGCTCCAGACCCAGATCGCAGCGCGCGGCGGGCAGATCGCGGCGGGGGCGTGTCGGCGGCTCGATCAAGCGACGCCCTACGCCGCGCTCGCGCAGGGCGTGCAGGCGCTGGTGCGGCAGGCGCTCGCCGAGCCCGGCGCGCCGTTGCAGGCCTGGCGCGAGCGCTTGCTGGCGTCGCTCGGCGGCGAGGGCCGGCTGCTGTTCGACGTGTTGCCCGACCTCGAGCGCGTCCTCGGGCCGCAGCCGCCGGTGGTCGGGCTGCCGCCGGTCGAGCGGGCCAACCGGTTTCGTCGCGTGTTTCGTCAGCTGTTGCAGGGTCTCGCGCGCCCGCAGCAGCCGCTGGTGATCGTGCTCGAGGACATCCAGTGGTGTGATCACGCGACGCTGCAATTGCTCGACGACACCCTCGGCGGCGCTGACACCCAGCATCTGATGGTGTTCACCACCATGCGCGAGGGGGAGCCCGAGCCCGGCAGCCCGCTCGCGGCGCTGTTGGCCGCGATGGCGGCCCGCAAACAGCAGGTCCACCGCGAGACGCTCCGGACGCTGACCCGCGAGGAGGTCGCGGCGTGGCTGGCCGCCGCGCTGCACCCGTGCCTGCAAGACCTCTCCGGGCTCGTCGACCTCGTCCATGCCAGCAGCGCCGGCAACCCATTCCTCATGCGCCTGCTCGCCGAGTCGTTGCACGAGCAACGCGCCCTGCGCTTCAACGGCGAGCTCGGCGAGTGGGAGTGGCGGCCGCAGCAGGCCGCGCAGGCCCGCCTGCCCGACGACCTCGGCGCGCTGGTCACCGACCGCCTGCGCGAGCTGTCGCCAGGTACCTTTTCGGTCGTCACCGCGGCGGCCTGCGTCGGCGCGCGCTTCGACCCGCGCCTGCTGGCGACGCTGCTGCCGGCGCCGCTGGCCGACGTGCTCGCGGCGGTGCGCGAGGCCGAGGCGCGCGGCCTGGTGATCGCGGTCGACGGCATCTATCAGTTCCTGCACGAGCGCGTGCAGCAGGCCGCGAGCGCCGCGCTGGCGCCCGCGCGGGCCCAGGCGCTGCACCTGGCGATCGGGCGCGCGCTCGCCAACGCCGGCGGCGGTGACTTCGAGGTCGTCCATCACCTCAACCTCGGCGCCGTGCTGCTCACCGACCCCAACGAGCGCCGAGAGCTCGCCGCGCGCAACCTCGCGGCGGCCCAGCGCGCCCTCGCGGCGACCGCCGTCGCCTCGGCCGCCAGCTACGCGCGGGCCGGCGCCGCCGCGCTCGGACCCACCGCCTGGGACGAGGCGGCGGACCTGACCTTCGCGCTGACGCGGGCGGAGATGGAGGCGCTGTATCTGCTCGGGGAGGTCGAGGGCGGGCGGGCGCTGTATCAGCCGTTGCTGACGCGGGCCGGCGACGAGCTCGAGCGCGCCGCGCTGTGCGAGCTCAAGGTCGGGCTCGACATCTTCCACGGGCGCCACCACGACGCGATCGCGTCCGGCGTCGAGGGCCTGGCGCGCCTCGCCGTCGAGTTGATCGTCCACCCCGACGCGGCGACGGTCGAGGCCCGGTACCTCGCGGTCGAGGCGGCGCTCGCCGAGCACCGGCTGGTCCGTCTCGTCGAGCTCCCGGTCGCGCGCGACCCGCTGGCGGCCGCGGCGATGCGGATCCTGATGGCGATCGGGCCGGCGGCGATGTTCGTCGACGGGCGCCTGGCGTTCACGATCTCGATGACGATCGTCGACCTCACGCTGCGCCACGGCGTCACGCGGGCGACCGGCTACGGCTTCGCCGGCTTTGGCATGTACCTCGCGGGCGCGCGCGGCCAGACCGCCCGCGCCGACGCCATCGGCCAGCTCGCGCTGCGCCTCAACGCGCGCGCCGGCGACGACGGCCTGACCGCGAAGATCCACCAGCTCGTCGGCGCGCTGATCATCGGCTGGGTCCGACCCTTCGCCCAGGCCCGCGAGCTGTTGCTGCAAGGCCACCGCCTCGGCGTGCGCACCGGCGACCTGATGACCGCCTGCTACAACGCCACCAGCC
>JAYUXQ010000986.1:0-3230 GCA_043752905.1 Nannocystis sp.
GTCAGCCTGACGATCTCGCCCGGCCACGGGGCGGTCAGTGTCAGCGGCTCCATCGTCGACGCCCGCGATACCTACCCCGGCTGGGACGCCCCGATCACGCCGCAGGAGGCGCTCACGGCGGCTTCCGAGCTGCTGACGATCAAAGACGCGGAGATCGAGCCGGTCTCGTTCACCTTCGGCGAGCCGCGCCTGGTCGCCGTCGCCGAGGTTCGCACCCTCGCCTGGGAGATCGAGGTCGGCCGCGCCGGTCACAGCCGCGGCACCCTGCTGCTACGCGCCAACAACGGAGCGATGCTCGCCTTCTCACCGGCCGCGCACTTCGGCCCCGACGACGCCGTCGCCGTGAAGGTCCGCGCCCGCACCTTCGCCAGCGACTTCTTCACCCCCGAGGACCCCGACAAGCAGGTCATCGCGGACCTCGACATGGACCCGGTCACCGGCGAACCGCTGCTCGGCTCGACCTACACCCCGCTCGTCTGCGACGAGGACCCGGACGCCATTCCGGCCTGCGGTCAGACCCGCCTCGGGAACCAGCAGATCATCGTCCTCGACGCCGACCACCAGAATTTTTACGGCGACAAGACCTCGCACCCGCGCATCGGCGCCAGCCCGACCGGCGAGTTCCTCGTGACCCCGCCCGCGACCCCCGGCGACGACTCGCCCATGCGCGACGACGCCGCCCTGCAGGACTTCTTCTATCGCCTGCAGGCGAGCTACTCGCTGATCGACGGCCACCACGCCGGCAAGTGGGACGCTCTCCGCGGCTCGAGCTCGGGCTTCCCGGTGACAGCCTACAAACCGCGGGTGATCCTCGCCCACAACACCGCCGTGCTCGCCACCTGCGGCACTTCCCAGCCCGGGTGTATGAAGGTCTACTGGCCCTCCAAGTTCGACGACCTGACGCAGACGAACGTCTACGACGAGCACCCGGAGGCCGACTTGCCGCCGCACGTCTGGGACGCCGACGTCAACAGCGAGGCCATGGGCTTCATCGCCACCGCCGCCGACGGCTTCACGAGCCCCGACCTCGTGTTCCACGAGTTCGGCCACGTGGTCGACCTCTTCACGATGCCCAGGATCATCGGCGAGGGCGTGTCCGGAAGCGGCTGCGTCGAGGACATGAACGGGGGGGACGTATGCGTCGCCGCGTGCGTGCTCGACAGCACGGACGAGGCCCCGGCCCTCAGTGAGACGGTCGCCGACATGATCGACCTGTTTAGCGTCGGGCAGTTGTATACGAATGTCGAATACGCCCGCTGCGAGGCGATCAGTGCCATAGCGACGGCGGGTCCGGTCCACGATCCCGCCTGCATGGACGCCCCCGGCGACATCAAGTCCTTCCTCGACCAGCGGCCTGACGAGCCCGCCGCGGTCGAGATCGACGGTGTCTGGATCCCAACCGGCAACTGCAATCAGAGCCCCGGGTATCGTCAGAGCGGCATCTTACAGGCCTGGTGGGAGTGGACGCACGCCCGAAGCTGCTCGCCGACGACGCCCTTTGCCTGCGAGGAATTCGCCGACGAGGTCACCGGGGCCAAGTCTGGCATCGAGGCTCTGCTGTTCGCCATGAGCCAGACCAACGCGACCTACTACCGCAAGCTGTTCACGGACATGGAGATCTATATCGCCTGCACCGATGGGCCGGCGCAGGCGGCTCGCTTTCGTCAGGTCTTCTGCCACCACGGCGCCCTGGACTGCGGAGACCTCCCCTCGGTATGTCCAGCCACCTGCGGCGACGGCAACGCCGAGCTGGCCGAGGCCTGCGACGGTGACGATCTGCAGGGCCAGACCTGCTTTGACCACGGGTTCGTCGCCGGAACCCTGACCTGCAAGGCGGATTGCACGTACGACACCTCCGCGTGCACCCAGGACGCCGGGACCACCGGGCCCACCGGGACCACCGGCCACGAATCCGGGCCGGACCCGACCACCCCGACCTCGGGGCCGGACATCCCGACGACCCCGACCACCGATGGAGATTCAGCGCTGCCACCACTGCCCGGGACCGCCGGCGGCGAGGACTCCGCGGGTGGCGAGCAGGCCGAGGACGGCTGCGGTTGTCGCGGGTCGAACGCGCCGGGCGGTGTACTCGCGCTGCTCGTGCTGGCGCTTCGCCGTCGTCGCGTAGACAGCGTGGCGAGTGCGGGTGTACGGTGAAGACCATGCGCACGGCCCCGACACGCCTCTTGCTGGTGCTTACGCTGGCGGCGGGCTGCGAGCGCGAGAACTTCGCCCCGCTCGCGTCCGCGGAGCCCGAGCCCGAGCGCGAGCCCGAGCCCGAGCTCGCGTGCAGCGATATCGCGGTGGACGACGGGTGCCTGGTTCGCTCATCGTTCCAACTCCCCGGCCCGTACCGTTTCCTCGGGCGCGCCGATGCGAACGCAGACGGCCAGGACGAACTCATCGCCTTCAGCTACGGACCTCAAAGGAGTGCCATCATCTCCTTCAGCCTGCCGTCGGAGCAACAGGACCCCCAGTTCCAGGGCCTTCTGGCATTCCCGGATCACGACATCTACCGCCCGGTGCTGCTTGACTACGATGGCGACGGACGCACGGACTTCGCTGGCGCGACGGATTTTTGGTACTTCAGCGGGCATACGCAAACAAGCGGCCTCCGGGTGTTCGCGTGGCGTAACCGCGGCGAGTTCCAATTCGAGAAGGACGGGGTCAACTATGCCGAGTTTCATCCGACCCTCGCGGCGGGTGATATTGACGGGGATGGTCGCACCGACCTATTTGGTGTCGGATGGCGAACGAATGGCTATGTCCGTGCCTACGTCCTCGAGACCGATGCGATCGAGCAGGTCTCCTTGATCGACTTCAAGGAATTGCAGTTGACTGGTGAGCCACGGGTCGCTGCCGCGGATCACGACGGCGATGCATACGCAGACTTCGTGCTGATAGATGGGTCTGGCCGGGCCTGGTGGATCGTCGGCGGCCCCGAATATCAATTGACCGTGCTCGACCCGCAGGTGCCGGTGGTGCTGACGCCCGGGTCGCAATCTCTCTACGCCCGTGATCTCGACGGCGACGGGCTCGTCGACCTCGTGGCCGCGCGCCTCACCTACCCAAGTAACAGGTCTCCGCTACACACGATCAGCCTCGCGCTCGGGCAGCAGGGCGGGGGCTTCACGGCGCTCGCCAGCTTCGACGCCACCCGCGAGGTCACCTCGGCCGGCAACGATTTCATCTTCGACATCCCGAAGTTCACCCACCTGGGGTTCCTCGAC
>JAYUXQ010000987.1:0-7955 GCA_043752905.1 Nannocystis sp.
GTCGCCGTCGGACTCGAAGTCGAGGTAGGCGATCATGTTGTCGTCGCCCGAGATGTTCTGCGCGTCCGGCCACAGCTCGGCGGTCGCGTCGACGAAGCCGCCCTTGCCGTCGCCGAGCAGGATGTGCTCGCGGAACATCGGCCCGTCGTTGACGGTGATCAGGTCGAGGAAATTGTCGCCGTCGAGGTCGATCGCCTCGAAGTCGTAGTTGTTCTTGAACTGCGGCATCTGGGCGCTCGCGTCCGTGAACTTGCCCTTGCCGTCGTTGTGGAACATGTACGACCCCGCGCACGACTTGCACGAGACCAGCACGTCGAGGTCGTAGTCGTTGTCGACGTCCGCCAGCTCCATCTCCCACGACCACGACACCGGGATGTCCGGCATGTTGCTCGCGGTCGCGTCCGTGAAGCCGCCCGCGCCGTCGCCGAGCCACAGCTGCGTCACACCGGCCGACGCGTTGGCCTTGCCGGGGCCCCAGTCGGCGAGCACGATGTCGAGGTCGCCGTCGCCGTCGACGTCGCCGAGCTCGAGGTCACCGATGCTCGCGGCCTTCTGCGGGAGCTTGTCGGTGGCGTCGATGAAGCCGCCCATGCCGTCGCCCATGTACAGCCAGCTCTGGGTCTCGAAGCTGTTGCCGACGACGATGTCGACGTTGCCGTCGGCGTCGACGTCTCGCACCTTGATCACGCGGGTCTGACCCGGGTCGGGCAGCACCTCGGCGCTGACGTCCATGAACGGCTTGCCTGCGCCCTGGTTGATGAAAATGCGGCTCTGCTCGGGGCCCTCGGCCAAGTTGTAGCCGGCACCGTTGGCGAACAAGATGTCGACCAGGCCGTCCCCGTTGATGTCGGCGAGCTCGACCTTGTTCGACCACTCCGCGGTCACACCGATCGTCGCCTTCGTCGCGTCCTCCCATGCGGCCGCGTGCGCGGCGCCAGCAGAGAGGAGCAGGAGAACACCAGCCGAGAGGGTCGTCAGGGTAAGTCGCATGTCCGTGGGCCTACCACGGACCCACGCGGACTGGAACTACTCGAGCTCGATGCCGTTGGACTGACACACCGACTTGAGCTGCTTCTGCAGCGACGCGTCGAGCTTCCTGTAGGCCGACTTCGCCTTGGCCTGGTCGCCCATCTTGCACGCGGACAGCCCCATCAGCTTGAGCGCCGCGCCGTTGCGGTCGATGTCGTAGCTCTTGCGGGCGAGGTCGTAGGCCTGCGTCGAGTTGTTCGCCATGCTCGCCTTGCGAGCGTCCTCGAGCAGCGCGACCGGGTCGCCCTTGGGCACGTCGGGCTTGGGCCTGGGCTTGTCGATCGGCTTGGGCTTGACCGTGTCGGCCGGCTTGGGCGTCGGCGTGAGCACGATGGCCTTGGCCGGCTCCTCGGGCTCGGGGTCCTCGCCATCGGCGGTGGGGTCGGGCGGCGCGACGTCGCCGGCGCTCGGGTCCGGCTGCGGCGGATCCGGCGGCGGGTCCGGCTGCGAGGGCGGCGGCGGCGGATCCGGCGTGAGCGCCTTGGTCGGGGTCTTGGTGTCGGCGGGACCGACGGCGGCCTGCGTGCCCCTGTCGTTACCAGCCTTCGATGGGGTCTCGCCGGGGCCCAGCATGCGAAACACGAGGAAGCCGACGCCGAGCACGGCGGCGAGCCCGAGCCCGATCCACAGGCCGCGTCCGCCGCCCTCACGCTCGTCGCCGCGGTGCGTCTCGCCGCGCCCGTCGCCGCTGACGAAGCTGGGCGTGGCGATCGCGGTGGCCTCGCTCGCGGAGATCCGCGGGAGGTCGACGCTCGGCATCACCCGGTTCGGCTCGTTGGCGGCCTGACCCGGGCGATCGATGTTGAGTGTGGTCTGCTCGACGTTGTTGCTGAGCGCGAGGTGGTAGTCGCCGATCTGCACCACGTCGCCCTCGTTGAGGGTGACCGACCCCTCGACGAGCACGCCGTTGACCTTGACCCCGTTGTAGCTCTCGAGGTCCTCGATGACCCAGCCATCGGGACCCTGGGCGAGACGCGCGTGCTGCCGCGAGACGTTTTGCTCGGTGAGCTGGATGGTGTTACCCGGCTCTCGCCCGATCGTGACCTCCTCCTCGCCGAGGGGCACAATCGTCGTCGCACCCTCTTCGTCCTCGATGATCAGTCGCAGGGCCATCGCGTGAGCTTTAGGGTAGGAAGCGGATCGAATTGCTGTCAAGCCGAGACAGTGCCACAGATGCCCCGGTCAGATCGCCTCGCGCACGCCGACGGCTCCGGCAGTCCCCGTGCGTCTCACCCCCGTTCGGATGAACAGCCCCGGACTGGCCCACACGACCGCTCCAGGGCCAGGGCTCCGCGGGCTCGTCGGGATCCCCCTTCGTCTGGAAAAATTCAGTGCTATTGCGTACTTGGATCACGACGGCGGGCCAGGATCTCGCGCAGGGGGTAGACACCGATCCCGTCGCGGTGCAGGCGCGGCAGAGCCTCGCGGAGGGTCTCCACCACCGCCTGGGACGGATGGGCGATGATCACCACGGGCCGATCCCGGGCACGCTGCGCCGCCAGCTCGAGCTGGGCCAAGACGGCCCCCGGCGCGGGATCTATGTCGATGGAGTCGAGGAAGATGTCTCGCGCGAGCGTCGGTACACCGGCTGTCCTGGCCGCCGGCCCACCCTGGCTGGCTGGCGTCGTCACCGAGTCGAGGAAGAACAACCCGCGCGCCCGTAACACCGGCATCAACGCGTCCATCGCGGCGCGATCGGCCGTCAGCCGTGAACCCATGTGATTACTGACGCCGACCGCCGCGGGCACTCGCTCGAGCGCCGCCGCGAGCGCGGACTGCAGGCGCTCCGGCGGATCGCCGACGCGCAGGAACTGCTCACCCTGCGCCACCTCGGGCGTCATCTTCGCCGGGTCCTCGGGCTCGCAGGGCAGATGTAACAGGATGTCGCGCGGGCGCCGTCGGTCGCCACGCAGGCGCAGCTGCACGCCCGGGGCATACACCGCGCCGGGCAGCACGGCGAAGCTCAGCGGGGAGCGCAGCGCGAGCAGCTGCTCAAACATCAGCAGCTCGCGACCGACGTCGTCGATGACGATCGCCAGGTGCCCCTTCGCGTCGTCCCACGCGATCGTTTGATCGCCGCGCTCCTCCTGCCAGCGTCGCGTCCTCTCGACGGTCTGGTCGACGGTGCGTTGAAAAATGGCCTCGTCCTCGGCGGTCGTCATCGGCGGCGGTGGAGGCGGCGGCGCCAGCAACAGCAGCAGACAGGCCACGACGACCCACACGACGAGGCTGACGCGCAACGCGGCGTCGCGCCGTTCGGGGCTTGCGTCCACGCGGTCAGCCTCGACGGGGCGAGCGCGGGGTGGTCCGCGACTGGAGGTAGATGTGCGAGCGCAGGTGCTGGACCGCGGCGCGCAGCTGGGCGTCCGTACCCGCGGCTCGCACGGCCTCGCTCTCGTCGCCCTGGGTGCTCGCGGGGTGGCCGAAGGCCTCGGGCCGCAGGTGTCGCGGCTGGGCGCGCTCGGGCTCGAGCTCGGGGAGGCTGTCCTTGTATTGCGTGATGTCGGTGCCGACGAGCACGTCGGGCAAGATGCCGCTGGCCTGGATCAGGCGGTCGGCGGGCGTGTAGTACAGCGAGATCGTCAGCTTGAGCACCGAACCATCGCCGAGCTCGAACGGCGCCTGCACCGAGCCCTTGCCGTAGCTGCGCTCGCCGACGATCAGCGCCCGGTGGTGGTCCTGCAACGCGCCGGCGACCACCTCGGAGGCCGAGGCCGAGGCTTTATTGATGATCACGGCGAGCGGGACCTTGTGCCACGGACCCCCGGGCAGCGCGCGCGCCTCATCGAGCAGGTTGCCCATGCGCCCGCGCGTGCGAACGATCGGCCCCGCGTCGACGAACAGGTCGACGACCCGCACCGCCTGGTCGAGCAGGCCGCCGCCATTGTCGCGTAGATCGAGCACAACGCCCTGCAGGCCGGCCTTGCCGGCGGCGTCGCGCATCTTTCCGATCGCCTCCGAGAGCTCGTGCGCGCTGGTCTCCGAGAAGTCTCGCAGGCGCACGTGGGCCATGCCCTCGCCGAGGTATGCGGGGATCACCGCGGGGCTGTCGATGAACTCGCGGGTGACGGTCATCGCCCGCGCGACCGGCTTGCCCTTCGCCTGCGGGGTCTCCAAAGTAAAGCTGACCTTCGAGCCAGGTGGGCCGCGCATCGCCGACAGCGCGCGCCGCATGTCGAAAAAGTGCCCGATCGGCTTGCCCTCGATCTCCGTGATGTAGTCGCCGATCTTGACGCCAGCGCGCGCCGCCGGACCACCGGCGATCACCTCGCGGACCTCGAGCACGACCCGCGCCGGCGCCTGCGTCTCCTGACGGAGCACGATGACCGTGCCGATGCCGCCGAAGCTGCCCTCGATGTCCTCACGCAGCAGCTTGGCGTCCTGCGGCGGCAGGAACTCGCTATGCGGGTCGAGCTCCGACACCAGCCCGGTGATCGCCGCGTAGATCATCCTCTCGCCGTCGACCGGCCGCACGTAGTGCTGCTCGATGATCGCCAGCGAGCGCGCGAACAGGTCGAGCTTGCGGTAGCGCGAGTAGTCGAGCGGCGCCGGCTTGACGGCCTCGGCGGGGCCCGCCTCGGCGCCGCGCAGCAGCATCAGACCTGCCCCGAAGGCCATGCCGGTCAGCAGCAAGGCAACCGCCCGCAGGCGAGCGCGGGTGATGAGTCGCGGCGAGCACGGCATGGCGAGTTTCCTAGGCTGCGAACTCGACATCGACGACTTCGTAGCGTTGAGGGAGCGTCCACGACGCTTCTTCCTCGCGGGTCTTGCCCTGAGAGGTGCATCCCAGCCAGCCATCTTCACCGGGGCGCAAAATGACGGGAAGCTGCATGAGACCCGAGCGTATACGTCAGGACCCGGAACTTCAAAGCCCCGCGCCGTGAGGCGCAGCTCCCGATAGCCGACCGCGCAAAGGGCAGCGATGCACTGCTTTCCTGAGAGGATGGGGAGCGCGGGCACGGCCAATCCTTGGCTCTGGGCCCGGGCTCAGGAGCAGCCGCTGGTGCCGCCGCAGCTGACGCACTTGAGGCAGGAGCCGTTGCGGACCATCGTGAAGCTGCCACAGGCGCCGCAGGCGTCGCCCTCGTAGCCCTGCATGCGGGCGACGCGGATCTGCTCGCTCACCGAGGGGGGCGCCGCCGCGACGGCCGGGGCCGCCGCACGCTGCTTCGCCGGGGCCGCCGCTGCCGCGGCCGGGGCCGCCGCTGCGGTGCGGTCCTCGACCTCGATCGGCTGGCGGCGCGCCTTGTTGGCGTAGACCTGCGCGGCGCGGGGGACATCGACGCTGAGCTTGAGCGGGCCCGGGGTGACGATGCGCTCGGCGACGACCTCTTCCCCGGCGAACTCGATCTGCCCCGAGTCGGACTCGCCGCCGATGCTGTCGGGCTCGAGGTCCTCGGGGTTGACGTGGGCGAGGTCGTTGCGGCCGAGGTAGGTGACGGCGAGCTCGCGGAAGATGTAGTCGATGATCGACGTCGACATCTTGATCCGCGGGTGACCCTGCACCGAGCCGTTGGGCTCGAAGCGGGTGAACACGTAGGCGTCGACGAACTCCTCGAGCGGCACGCCGTATTGCAGGCCGAGGCTGATCGCAATGGCGAAGCAGTTCATGAGGCTGCGAAAGGCGGCGCCCTCCTTGTGCATGCCGATGAAGATCTCTCCGAGGGTGCCGTCGCTGTAGTCGCCGGTGTGGATGTAGACCTTGTGGCCGCCGATCGTCGCCTTCTGGGTGTAGCCGGCGCGACGGTCGGGCATGCGGCGGCGCTTGGCGAGGTAGCGATGGACGATGCGCTCGGTGATCTTCTCGATCACCTGGGGCTGGCTGGTCGAGAGGGTCTGCTCCGTGCCGTCCTCGGCCTCGACCACCAGGCCGGAGCTGAGCGGCTGGCTGAGCTTGCTACCGTCGCGGTACAGCGCGTTGGCCTTGACGCCGTACTTCCACGACGCGAGGTAGACCTCGCCGACCTCGGTGACGGTCGCGTCGCCCGGCATGTTGATCGTCTTCGAGATCGCGCCGGACAGGAACGGCTGGGCGGCGGCCATCATGCGCACGTGGGCCATCGGGGCGATGAAGCGCTTGCCGTAGCGGCCGCAGCGGCTCGCGCAGTCGAACACCGGGAGGTGCTGGCTCTTGAGGTGCGGGGCGCCCTCGATGGTCATCGTGCCGCACACGTGGTCATTGGCGCGCTGGATGTCCTCGGTGGAGAAGCCGAGCGCCACGAGCACGCTAAACATCGGGTTGCCGAGCTGGACATCGGTGAAGCCGAGCACGCCGTGGCAAAAGTCGTCGCCCAGGACGTAGCGGTTGAACACGAAGCCGATCTCGAAGGCGCCGGCCAGCTCGCTCTCGACGCGCTGTAGCACCTCGTCGGTGAAGCCCTTGCGCTTGAGGTCCGCGTGGGAGATCCGCGGGCTGCCGACGAGCGTGCCGGCGCCCTTGCAGTAGCGGACGATGTCGGTGATCTGCGTGTCGGTGTAGCCGAGAGTCGCCAGCGCGGCCGGGACGCATTGATTGATGATCTTGAAGTAGCCGCCGCCGGCGAGCTTCTTGAACTTGACCAGCGCGAAGTCCGGCTCGATGCCGGTGGTGTCGCAGTCCATCAGCAGGCCGATCGTGCCGGTCGGGGCGATGACGGTCACCTGCGCGTTGCGGTAGCCGTGCTGTTCACCAAGCTGCAGCGCGGCGTCCCACTCCTGCTGGGCGGCCCTGAGCAGGTACGCCGGGCACACGCGCTGATCGATGCCGCGGGGCGCGGTCGACAGGCCCTCGTACTCGCTGCGGGCGACGTCGTAGGCGGCGCGGCGATGGTTGCGGATCACGCGGAGCATGGTCTCGCGGTTGGGGGCGTAGCCGGGGAAGGGCCCGTGCTCGCGCGCCAGCTCGGCGCTCGCGGCGTAGGAGGCCGCGGTCATGATCGCCGTGATGCCGCCGCAGATCGCCACGGCCTCGTCGCTGTCGTACGGGATCCCGCGCAGCATGAAGTAGGTGCCGAGGTTGGCGTAGCCGAGGCCGAGCGTGCGAAACTTGTAGCTGCGCTCGGCGATCTCGGTGCTCGGGAACTGGGCCATCAGGACCGAGATCTCGAGCACGACCGTCCACACGCGGCAGGCGTAGCGCACCGCGTCGACGTCGAAGTCACCCGCGTTCGGGCCGCCGCCGACCATGAACTTGCTCAGGTTGAGCGAGGCCAGGTTGCAGGCGGTGTCGTCCAGGAAGAGGTACTCGCTGCACGGGTTGCTGGCGCGGATCTCGCCGTTGGCCGGGCAGGTGTGCCACTCGTTGATGGTGGTGTGGAACTGCAGGCCGGGGTCGGCACAGCCCCACGCGGCCAGCGTGATCTGGTCCCAGAGGTCGCGGGCCTTCAGCGTCTTCTGCGCCTTGGGGGCGCGGTGTTCCTTCGCACTCTTCTCCAGTTCCGTGCGCCAGTACAGGTGCCAGGGGCCGTCCTGTTCCACGGCCTTCATGAAGTCGTTCGGGATGCGGACGGAGTTGTTGCTGTTCTGGCCGCTCACGGTGAAGTAGGCCTTGCTCGTCCAGTCGGTGTCGTACTCCTCGAACTCGATGCTCGTGAAGCCCTGGCGGGCCAGTTGCATCACGCGGGCGATCGAGTTCTCGGGGATCAACGCCACGCGAGCCGCCAACACCGCCTTGCGGAAGTTGACGTTCTGCGCGGAGTCGTACTGCGTCTCGGGGTCGGCGTGGCCGACGATCGACTTGAGGACGGCGTTGAGGTGCCGGTTCAGCAGCTTCGAACCGGTCACGAGCGACGCGACCTTTTGCTCCTCTACCATCTTCCAGGTGATGAAGTCTTCGATGTCGGGGTGGTCGAGGTCGAGCACGACCATCTTGGCCGCACGGCGAGTCGTGCCACCGGACTTGATCGCCCCGGCAGCGCGGTCGCCGATCTTCAGGAAGCTCATCAGGC
>JAYUXQ010000988.1:0-3229 GCA_043752905.1 Nannocystis sp.
CCTCTACGACGCGCTGCGCGGCCGACCCGGCGAGGACGCCGGGGAAGCGTACGAGGAGGAAGAGGATGAGCTCGACGAGGACGAGGAAGTGGACGAAGAGGATGAGGAAGAAGAGGAGGAGCCCGCTCCGCCCCCCAAGCCACGACGCCGCAAGGCCGCCGCGCCGGCCGAGGCGCCTGTTGCCCTGCCGGCACCGGCATCCGTGGCGCCCGTTGCCGCCGGACCGGCCGAGCCCGTGGCCGAGCCGCGCAAGAATCGCAAGCTGCCGCGCCGTCCCGAGGACATGCCGGAGATCGTCGTCGCCGGACCGACCCGACCGGAGGAGGCGATCAAGCCCGAGCCGAAGAAGAAGCCGAAGGCCGAGCCGGTGACCACCGCTGCCGCATCGGTCGATGAGGAGTCCGCCGACGAGGTCGAGCTGGCCGCCGACATCGGCGCGCCGAAGAAGCGCCGCAAGCCTGCGCCCGAAATAGTAGAGCCCGAGGACGAGGAGGACGCGCTCGCCGACGAGCGCGAGCCGCTCGCCGAGGAGCCCGCGCCGGTGTCTCGCACTGGCAAGAAGCCGCCGCCGCGTCCGGCCGAGATCATGCCGCCCTCGGCCGTCGTCCCGGCGCCAGTACAACTCCCGCTGGCCGAGGCCGCCAAGCCACCGGAGCGCACCCCGGCGATCCCCGGCATCGTGCGACTGACGGCGGGGCCGTTCCTGTTGCCGCCCTCGAAGCTGTTCGAGCTGCCCGAGCAGGCCGTGACGGAGGTCGACAAGGGCTTCGTGCTCGAGCAGGCCGAGCGCATCGAGCACGCGCTGTCGACCTTCAAGGTCACTGGCAAGGTGACGAAGATCCACCCGGGTCCGGTGATCACGCGCTACGAGTTCAAGCCCGACCCGGGCATGAAGCTGTCGCGCATCGAGAGCCTGGAAAATGACCTGGCGATGGCGCTCGAGGCGATCTCGATCCGCATCCTCGCGCCGATCCCCGGCAAGGCGACGGTCGGCTTCGAGGTCCCGAACATGGTCCGCGAGACGGTGGCGATCAAGGAGATCCTCGACAGCGAGGGCTTCGGCAGCGAGCGCACCTTCAAATTGCCGGTGGCGCTCGGCAAGAACATCACCGGCAAGCCGATCACGATCGACCTGGCGAAGGCGCCGCACTTGCTGGTCGCCGGCGCGACCGGCTCGGGCAAGTCGGTCGGCGTCAATGCGATGATCTGCTCGCTGCTGCACTCGTGCACGCCCGAGGACGTGCGCATGATCATGATCGACCCGAAGATGCTCGAGCTGAGCATTTATAAAGACATCCCACACCTGCTGTTGCCGGTGATCACCGACGCCGAGGCGGCCAACCTGGCGCTGCGCTGGGCCGTCGACGAGATGGAGCGCCGCTACGCCGTGCTCAGCGAGGCGCAGGTGCGCGACATCGGCGGCTACAACAAGAAGCTCCCGATCTTGATCGAGCAGTTCGAGGCCGAAAAGAAGATGCTCGAGATGGAGGCCGACCAGGCCAACCTCGAGTCCGAGGAGGAGGGCGAGGACGCGGTGGCGACGGAGTTCCTCGGCGGCGTGGCGTTCGACGCGGACGGCCACCCGATGCGCCAGCTCGGCAGCGACATGCACGGGGCGAAGCTCGGTGATCGGCCGGAGAAAATGCCGTACATCGTCGTCATCATCGACGAGTTCGCGGACCTGATGATGGTCGCCAGCAAGGAGGTCGAGACCTCGGTCGCGCGCATCGCCGCCAAGGCGCGCGCGTGCGGCATCCACCTGATCCTCGCGACGCAGCGGCCGAGCGTCGATGTCATCACTGGCACGATCAAGAACAACTTCCCGTCGCGCATCGCGTTCCAGGTGACCAGCGACATCGACTCGCGCACGATCCTCGACGGCAAGGGTGCCAAGCAGCTGCTCGGCATGGGCGACATGCTGTACATGGACCGCGGCGCTCAGCCGCAGCGCGTGCACGGCTGCTACGTCTCGGAGGAGGAGATCTTCAAGGTCGTCGCCTTCATCAAGAAGCAGGCGCGGCCGGTGTACAACCATGCGATCGCGGCCAAGCGCGAGGAGGACCTCGAGGAGGAGCCGAGCGACCGCCGCGCCGATCCCCTCTACGACAAGGCCGTGCAGATCGTCGCCGAGACCCGCAAGGTCAGCACCAGCATGATCCAGCGCCGGCTCAACATCGGCTACAACCGCGCCGCCAAGATCGTCGAGCAGATGGAGACCGACGGGGTGATCGGCCCGGCGCGTGGCACTGCCCCGCGTGAGGTCCTCGTGCAGGCCGCCTGAGACGGCTGGCACGCAGGCTGCGCGCGGCTCGCCGCGCCGGCAAAACCGTGCTAGATGAGGCCACAGGCCCGCCCGGACGCCAGGGGCGGGTTTGCACGCCGTTTACGGCGGCCGTGAATCGCCCTTCGGGGTTCGGCGTCTGTCGACCCCAGGTGGGGACGACCCACAGGAGCTCGCCATGGCAACTCTCACGATCTGCGCCCTCTCTCTCGGTCTCGTGTTCTCGGCCTCCACGCAGGAGGTGCAGTCCGGGCTGGCCGCGGCCCCCACTGCCCCCACTGCCCCTGGTGCATCGCCCGAGGTCGCCGGTGACAAGGTCTCGGCCTCCGCGGTGCTCGCCAGCGTGCAGAGCTTCTACGACGGCACCGTCGACCTGCTCGGCGACTTCCGCCAGACCTACGTCCACCAGGTCTACGGCACGCGCACGGTGAGTCATGGAAAGTTGCAGCTGCGCAAGCCCGGCATGATGGTGTGGGACTACGACGGCGCGGCAGACCCCGATTTTTACGTCGACGGTCAGAAGCTGTGGGTGGTCGAGCACGACACGCGCCAGGTCGTCAGCCAGAAGGTCGACGGCAACACCAACCTCGCGGGCGCCATGAAGTTCCTGTTCGGCGGACAAAAGCTGATCAAGGACTTCAAGGTGCGCATGGCCCCGGAGAAGCCGGCCAAGAGCTACGCGATGCCCAGCCACAAGGTCATCGAGCTCAAGCCCAAGGACCCGAACCCCCACTACAAGACCCTGCTGCTGGTCGTCGACGACGCCACCGGCCGCGTCGACGCCTTCGTCGTGCGCAGCCAGGACAACAGCACCAACCACTTCGTGCTGACCGACGTCACCACCAACAAGGGCCTCGACCCCAAGGACTTCAAGTACAAGGTCCCCAAGGGCTACGTCGAAGCCAAGCAGTGAACGGGTGTTCGCACCGGCCACCGACCCACATCGTC
>JAYUXQ010000989.1:0-7949 GCA_043752905.1 Nannocystis sp.
CCGAGGTGCCGATGCCGCATATCCCCGAGCTCGAGGGCCCCAAGCCCTGGGCCAAGCTGCTGGTGGACTTCACCTGGAAGGCCCACCACTCGATGATCATCGACAACGTCAGCGACTTCACCCACGCGTACCTGCATCGTAAGTTTCGCCCGTTCACCGACTCGACCCTCACCGACCTGCGCGTCGAGGGCGACCGCGTGTTCGTCGAATACGACACCAAGGTCGCGGATGGCCCGCTGATGCGCATCTTCGTCGACCGCGAGCGCACGAATGTCAATGCGATGAAGCTGTGCTATCAATACCCGTATCAGTGGAGCGATACGGACGGCAAGATCAAGGACTGGTGCTTTTGCCTGCCGATCGATGAGCAGACCACCCGCGCGTTCTTCCTGTTCTACTTCGACGGATTCAAAATTCCGTTCCTCCCGCTCAAGATGCCGCGCCAGGTGATGGGTCCCGTGCTCGGCCTCGCCAAGCCGCTGGTGTTCAAGCCGCTGTTGATGGAAGACGGGGTCGCCTGCGAGGCCGAGCAGGCCGGCTACAACGAGCACTGGAACGCGCCGATCGCCGAGCTCAACCCCGCTGTGCATGAGTTTCAGGCGCTGACCATTCGCAAGTGGGAGAGCTACCTCGCCACCGCTCCGGCCTCGGATATGCGGTCCTTCGGCTGACGGCATCGCTCGTCGCGCGCCGATGTCGCGTGTGCGTGGGCTTCGGTGTGGAATCGCGGGGCGAGGCTATCCGGGTCCGGCGCAAGGGGGCGATGCTGTGGGTCCCTCCGCCGGCCGGTTCCCTCCGGCGCACGTGCTCGGCGCATGGGCTTCGATGGGGTGAGCTGTCCTCGCGGACAGGTCGTCGTATTTCACCGACTGTGCGCCTGCGCGCGAGCGCCGGCCGCCGCCCAGCCGGCGTCCCACGCAGTCGCCCCCTTTGCCGCCGGGCGGACATCGTCGGCGCCCCGCTGGTCTCCGCATGCGAGCCGACTCGCGTGCGAACGGGTCTGCCAGTCGGCCGAACAGGTGGAGAACGCGGGCAGCGCAGGGCCGCTGCAAGGCTGCAAGCACGTGTCCGTAACGTTTGGCCGGTCGCTGGTCGCAGGCGATGGCGGGGCTGGTGGGCGTCGGCTCGGCCGTGGGCGAGAGCATGATATCGTGCTCTGGTGCGGACGATTTTTGGGGCCGGGGTGCTGAGCTTGGGGTTTCTGCTCCTCGGCTCGTGTGGCGTCGGGCTCGGTGAGCCCGGGGTGGTGGAGGCGTCCACGTCTGTGGCTGGCACGAACGGCGCCACGACCACGACGGGCCACGCGGCGACCTCGGAGACGACCGATGTCGTCGTGACGGGGTTTGTTTCGACGACGACGACGGGTGGCGGCGCGTCGAGTGGTGGCGACGGAGAGGATTCGGCGCCGGGCTTCTTGATCCACGTGGACATGCCGAACGCGGCTGGCTGCGACGTGTGGGCGCAGGATTGCGGGCGGCAGCAGGTCTGTCTGCCGGATGCCTATTGGGGAGATCGCTTTACGTGTTATCTGACCTCGGACACCGCCGAGGGGTCGCTCGAGCCGTGCGATGACGGGCCGGTCTCGTGCCAGGCCGGGTTTTTATGCTACGAACCCACGCTGAGCTCTGCACAGTGTAATTCGCGGGCCTACGGTTGCTGCACGGCGTTTTGTCGGCTCAGCAGCCCGGAATGTCCGGGGGTGGACCAGGCGCCGTCGGAATACGCGGATGTCGGCCTGTGCCAGGTCCCATGAATGCCGAGATGCCCGGCGCCTGGAGGGTCCGTCATTTGGTGTCGTGGCCGGATTCCAATATGGACACTGGTACCGTACGTACGCGCGTCAGCATTCGCCTGGCGATGAGCGGGGCGCAGACGATGCCCGCCCGGCGGGAGAGCGGCCGACCAGCGTGGGACGCAGGCGGGGAGGAGCCATCGCTCGCGCGCAGGCGCACAGTCGGTGGCGCGTGACAAGCTGTCCTGAGAGCCAGGTGTGCCAGCGAAGCCCATGCGCCGAGCACGTGCGATGGAGGGGCACCCGCCGTCTGCGAGGGACCCGGAGCGTCGGCCGCTTTCCCGTCCGGACCCAGGTCGCCTCGCCCCGCGTGCTGCACCCGAAGCCACACGGCGTCCGCACACGCGATGATGCGTCCGCACTCGCGACGATGCATCCACACACACGCAACGAAAACGGCCGGCTCCGTGAGGGGCCGGCCGTTGGGGGCGAGGGGCTCAGCGACGGCGGCGCAGGCCGAGGAGGCCGAGGAGGCCGAGGCTGGCGAGCACGCCACCGGTGCCGGTGTTGACGTCGCAGTTGCAGCCCTGGCCCTCGCCGCCGAGGCCACCGGAGCTGCCGGAGGTGTCGGTGTCGGTGCTGGCGTCGGCGCCGGGCGGGAGCTGGCCCTCGACGGGGTCCATCTTGTGATTCCAGTCGTCGAGCGCCTTGTTGATCGCGGCGGTGTTGTTGACGATCGTCATCGGGGCGCCCTTGATGGAGGTCTGCTGGACCTCCTCCTCGTAGGGCAGCTCGACGTCGAAGTCGGGCCACGGGCCGTTGTTGGGGACGAACACCTCGCGGCCGTCCGGGAGGGTCCAGGTGCCGTGGCCGTCGCAGCGCAGCAGGGCGTTGGCGTTGCGCAGCGAGGGGACCTCGGGGAGGTTCGGGTTTTGCCGGAAGATCGGGTCCTCGAGCATCTCGGCCGGCGAGATCGTGGTGTACATGCGCGTCAGGTACGGCCACGTGTTGAGCAGGTCGAGGGCGTGCTTGCCGGGGGCGATCAGGCGCTCCTCGAGGTCCTTGCTAAACAGCACGGGGTCCCACGCGGTCAGGTCGATCTTCGACTCGTAGCAGGACAGGCAGCTGTAGAACTCGACGTCGCTCAGGCCGTCGGGCACCGGGAGGTACTTGGCGAGCAGGCCGGCGAGCAGCGGGTGGTTGTACTGACAGTAGCTCTCGAAGTCGTTGTAACAGTAGATCAGGCCCTGGCTGGACAGCAGGTCGATGGCGTCGACGGCGGCGGCGGCCGTGAAGGCGGCGGAATTCCAGGTCGGCTCGTGGATGCCGAACTGCTGGACGACGTTGCTGGTGCCGGCGTACTCGGTGACAAAGGCGTTGCCCTCGGCGCCGAAGGCGTCGACCGCGAGGGAGATGACCTCCTTGTAGTTGGCGGCGAAGTTGATCCAGTCGAGCTTGAGGGGGTTGATGAGGACGTGGCGGTAGTTGGTCGGGACGGTGCGCGCGCCGGCGAGGAAGAACGCGCGGATGTCCATGTCCTCGTTCGCTGCGATGCGGGTCAGGCGGATCGGGACGCAGGACTCGTCGCCCTTGTAGCGCAGCACGACCGGGTGGATCTCGGTGACCTCGGCGTTGTTGGTCAGCTTGAAGGCGACGAACAGGTGACCCTCCTTGAGGTACTCGTCGAAGATCGGCTCGGCCTTGGGGTCCTGCTGGTAGCCGTTGTCGCCGAGCCACTTCATCAGCGAGGCGACGTTGTCGTCCTGCAGTACGACGATGTCGAAGGCGCCGACGGTCGAGCTGTAGAGCACGTCGGGGCCGCTGGGGTCGCCGGCGCTGTCGCCCTCGCCGTCGCTCGAGGCGTTGGTGGAGCCCGGGCTGCCGCCGGAGTCCTGCGGGGGGCCGTTGGGGTCTTCGCCGCACTGCTCCTGGGTGGTCTGGAACCCGTAGAAGGGGACGGAGCCGTTGAGCAAGTTGTCGAAGAACAGCTGCGAGCCGACCGAGAACTCCGGCAGCGCGGTGACCGGGATGACCCACGCGAACTTGTTCGCGGGGGTGTTCGGGTCGTACTGGATCTGGATGTGCGCCTCGACGTACTCGCCGTCGATCACGAACAGGATGTTCTCGCCGGTCTGATCGACGGGCATCGCGTTCGGGCCGCCGTCACAGAAGGTCCCGCCGCAGGCCTCGGCCTGGTTGGGGATCGTCAGCGCGAGCGTGGAGGCGAGGATGCCGAGAGCGCCGAGACTAAGGAGCGAGGTAAGGGTCAGGCGATGCATAAGAGGTCCGTCCAGGGGTTTTCAGGGTGCCACCATAACCGGGATGCCGGCGATACGAAATGCGGGACGCGGTGCAAACCCTGCGAGCGCGCGTGCACTCGCTCGCGGGCTGGGGAACGCCGTAAACCTGGCACGCGTGCCGTCACCTGCCGCCACCTGCTGCGGGTGCGATGGGCTCGCGGGCTCGGTTAAACGCCGCGAGGCCCGTCGCCGGGCCTCGCAGGTCATGCTCGATGGGGGTGTGATCGACCTCAGGGGCCGAACTTGACCTTGTCGAGGGTCAGGCCGACGTACTGCAGCTTGCCGAAGTCGCCCTTGCCGCTGTCGCCGAAGCACACCTTCCAGGTGCCGACGGCGTTGTCGTTCTTGAAGTCGGCGAAGGCGGTGCCGGGTCCGCCGCCCTTGTAGGGCTTGAACTGGCACGGGTCGATCTTCGGGTTCTCGTCCTTGCAGATGACCTTGAGGTCGGTGAGGCCCTTGCCCATGTCCTTGCCGGTGATCGTGGCGGCGTCGGTGAGGGTGAAGGGGAACATCGCGCTGAGGTTGGCCGGGTAGCCGCAGCAGGGCACGCCGGTGTCGGCGAGCGGCGGCTCGTTGCTGGGGCGGCCGAGGGCGGTCAGGACCTTGGCGTCGGGCGAGACGACCTTGATGGTCACGTCGCCGACGTAGCTGTGATCCATGCCGACCTTGAGGCGCACGTCGTTGACGAAGTTGAGGCCATCGTCGGCGACGGCGATGTCGACACACAGCATGGAGTCGAGCTTGCCGTTGTACTTGTCGTCCCAGGCGCCGTTCATCGCCATGTTGTCGATGGCGAGGTTGAGGTCGACGGCCTCGATCAGCTCGGTCTTGGAGTTGCCGGGGCAGGTGTTGGGGAGGGCGACGATGTCGTCGCACATCGGCCCGAGCACCCCGAGGATCGCGTTTTGGTCGGAGTCGGGGACCATGAAGGTGTTCATGGCGGTGATGAGGTCGCCGACGAGCGCGAGGAAGTCCTCGATCGTGATGCCCTCCATCATGTCGTCCTGGAGGCCCTGATGGACGGTCTTCATGTCCTTGCAGGGGTTGTCGAGCGCGACGCCGGGGTCGATGGTGGCGGGCGAGGTGACCTCGAGGCCGTACTTGACCGGGCCGTCGATGCCGCTGACCTGGCGGGTCAGACAGGTGTTGAGGCGCTCGGGGTCGGTGGCCGCGAAGAAGCTGACGATCACGACGTCGTTGAGGACGTTGTCGATGAAGCTGCCGGCCTCGGCCGGGTAGCCGATGAGCGCCTTGATCGAGGGCTTGCGACCGACGCGCTGATACACGGTGAGGTCGTTGGTCGGGTCCTCGACGATGTCGACGGCCATGCCGCCGAGCGCGTCGCCGATCGCGGTCTTGTCGGCGTCGGTGAGGTCGGGGTGGGTGGCGACGTGCTCGTCGTAGGCGGCGAGGAAGTCGAGGACGAAGTCGTCGAAGTCCTGCTGCGAGATGCCGAGGCCGACGTGGGCGTCCTTCATGTTCTGGCAGTCGTAGACGACGCCGTCGCACTGGGCGAGCTCGCCGAGCTGCTTGACGACGCACGCGGCGACGGCACCGCCGTCGACATCGCTGTTGAGGAAGTAGCCGTTGATCTTGTCGTCGGTGAGGACCTTGCCGAGGAAGCCGTTGACCAGCGCCGTGATGCCGTCGTCCACGCCGCCGAGGCGGCTGCACAGGTTGTCGACCGCGCCGGTGGTCTGGTCGGTGGTGGTGTCGGTGGTGGTGTTCTCGGTGGTCGTGCCGGGGTCGGTCGACGAGGTGTTCGGCGTGGTCGTCGTGTCCGGGTCCTCGGTGGTGCTACCCGGCGGGGTCGTGTTGGTCGTCGGCGGGGTCGTGTTGGTCGTCGGGTCGGTGGTGGGCTCGTTCGTGTCCGCCGACGTGGTGCCGGAGCTCTCGGCGTCCGTGTCGGTCGTGGCCACGTTGGCAGGACAAGCGGGCAGTAAGCCGAGGCCGGTGAGGAGCGCGAGGGATCTCAGGGTTGTGCGTTGCATATGGACGACGGTCTTTGGGTAAGAGGAACGAAAGGGCCAGGCACCGCAAGTTATCCGGGCTGGCCGCGAGAGAGAATCGCGAAAGCGCGTGCACAGGCGCGCGAGAGCGCGCGCGGGACGGCGTCGTTCGGGGACGGGTCGCTAGCGGCGCACGAGGGTGATTGCTATGTCGGTGCCCATACCCTGCTCGAAGGCCAGCCGCGCCCACAGCAGGCCGATCGACTCGAGGATGCGCGCGCGAGGCAGTGAGCCGCAGTCGATCGGGTCGAAGCCCATCTGGAGGGCGAGCCCGGCGACGGTGCTCTTGGAGCTGTCGTCGTCGCCGCAGTAGAACATCGACGCCGGCAGGCCGCTAAAGGTCGGGTCCTTGAGATTCTTCCAGAAGATGCCGTTGAGCGCCTTGACGACGTGGGCCCCGCGAGCGCGGCGCGCGATCTCTTCGGCTCCGGAGGTATCGCCGGGCACCGCGAGGTGATGGCTGTCCGGGCTCCACGGGTTGGTGGTGTCGATGATGATCTTGCCCTCGAGGTCGCCGGCCGCGGCGATGACGTCACTGGCCGCGTGGTACGGGACCGCGAGCGCGACGATCTCGGCGCCGGCGCAGGCGCTGGCGAAGTCGGTCACGGTGAGCTGCTCGCCGAGCGCGCCGATGCGGGTGCGCGCCTGCTCGGGGTTGCGCGACCCGAGGGTCACGGTGTTGCCCTTCTCCAACCAACAACGGGCAAGGGTGGTGGCCATGCGTCCAGTCCCGAGGATGCTGATGGAGGGCATGGCGACAGTGTCCCACAGGTCGGGTGAAGCGGTATGGGGGCGCGAGACCGCAGTGGCGGGGCGGTGTGACGTCGGTGCCAGCGGGGGCCGTCCGGCTGGCGCGTGGGGACGATCCGATCTTTGAGGACATGTCCCGCGGGACATGTCGGGAAGATCAGCGCCGCGGAGTGAGCCGGGCGCGCAGCTTGGTCGCGGTCAACTTGGTCAGCTCAATCATGGCGCGGCGGGCGAAGTGGCCGGTCTCGGCGGCGAGGTCGTCGGCGGCGAGGGTGGCGAGCAGCTGCTGGCGCGGCTGGTCCTGGCGCAGCTCGGCGAGGCAGCGGGCGAGGGTGTAACGGCCCAGGCCGCGGCGGCCGTGGTAGTCGACGGGGGCGGACTCGAGGATGGGGAGGGCGGCCTCGAGGATCTGCACGGCCTCCTCGGGGCGCCCGAGCGCGTGGACGATCTGCGCCTGTTGCACGTGCGCCGCGGCGGTCTCGGGGTGACCGGGGGCCTCGTGCTCGCGGACGGCGACGACGTGCTGCTGCAGCGCGAGCGCCTCGTCGGCCTGGCCGAGGGCGACCAGGGCCTCGGCGAGGTTGGCCTCGACGGTGATCGCGTACTCGTGGTCGGGGCCGGCGACGGCGCGAAAGCCCTCGATGGCGCTGCGGTAGTCGGGGACGGCGTCGGCGAGGCGGCCGTCGTCGACGGCGAGGCTGGCCATGTTGTTGTGCAGCGCGGCGAGCCGGGTCGGGGCCGGGCGCGGGCTCTTCGCGTAGATCTCGAGGGCGCGGCGGTAGTGGGCGGCGGCGCTGGCCGGGTCCTTGCGAGCCTCGGCGATGCCGGCGAACAGCTCCTCGCTGTCGGCGAGCGAGGGGTGATCGGCGGGCAGGGCGAGGCGGCGGATCGCGGCGGCCTCGTCGGCGAAGGTGCGGGCCTCGTCGAGCTTGCTGCGGTCGAGCGCGCTCTGGTCGAGGGCGAGCGCGCCGAGGTTGGTGAGGACGGTGGCGGCGCCCGGGTGGTCGTGGCCCGACACCCTGCGCACGAGCTCGAGGGCCGCGCCGAAGTTGGCGCGCGCCTCGTTCATCTCGCCGCGAGCCTTGTGGATCAGGGCGAGGTTGCCGAGCAGGCGATGGTGCTGGCTGGGGTCGGCGTGGGGGTTGGCCTCGAAGAAGG
>JAYUXQ010000990.1:0-7941 GCA_043752905.1 Nannocystis sp.
CTGGTATCGCCGGTATCGACATTGCCGGTGGAATCGCCGCCGGTCGAGCCGCCGGTCGAGCCGCCGGTGGAATCGCCGGTGGAATCGCCGCCGGTCGACGCGAACTCCGGCTCGGGGTCGGGCGCGGCGAGCTCGCGTGGCGGTCCGGCCGTGCGGGCAAACGGGTTGACGGTGGTGAACAGCAACATGGTGTCGCCGCTCTCGGCGACCGCGGTCTGCCCGACGTACTCGCCCTCGACGGGATGGATCGTGAACTCCTTGCCCTTGACCAGCGGCAGCGGGACCTCCAGGAAGCTGCTGCCGTCCGCGCCGGGAATGGTGGCGACGGCATACTGGCCGCCGGGGGCGACGTCGAGGTCGGTCGGGCTCGCGGGGAGCGCGAGGACGGTCAGCTCGCCGGTGCCGAGGTCGGTGACGGCCAGCCAGGCGGCGCCGTCGACCCGCGCGAGGGCGATGCCCTCGCTGGCGACGACGACGACCTCGAGCGTGGCGGGGTCGATGCCGGGGTCGTCGATGACCGGCAGCAGGGGTGGCTTGCCGACGGTGCCGAGCTGCGCATAAGTGACGACATTGACGCCCGCGGCGGTGATGATCCACGCGGTGGTATTGTCGGTGGCGAACACGATCTCGCGCGGATGCGCGCCGACCGTCATCGAGTGGGTGCTGCCGCTGGCGACCTCGAGCACCGTGAGCTCCTGGTCGGAGCCGGGCCCGAGCTGCGCCGGGCCGTCGATGTCGTGATAGACGAACACATACTTGCCGTCGGGCGAGACCTGGAGGTTGTTGGCGCCAGCGGTGACCTTGTGGATCGACAGGGTGGTGACGCCGGCCTCGCTGGTGCGCAGGACGGCGACGTCGTTGCTGCCCTGATCGAGCACGACCGCGCTGCCGGCGTCGCCCACCTGCCCGGGGATCGCCTGGACCACGGCCGGCGCCTGGCCGACCTCGACGACGTCGATCGCCAGCGTCGCCGTGTCGATCACCGCGACCGAATCCGTGGTCTTGCTGGCGGTGTAGACGTACTTTCCGCTGGCCCGCGGGACCCGGAAGTCGCCCTCGTCCTCGACCTCCGGCGGCGGACCGCTGTCGCCGGTGGTCGGCCCGCCGCCGCCCTCACCGCTGGTGCTCCCCGCCGTGCTCGCGCCCGTCAGCGAGTCGCCCTCGGTCGCGCCGTAGCTGCCGCCGTCGTCCCCGCAGCCCGCGGTCCACAGGCCCAGACCGAGCGCACCGGGCAGCCACCGCCAGGCATCATGTCGCAACATCACAACCTCCGTCGTTCAAGGTCAAGTCAAAGAAAGAACACCCACGGTACTCCGACCGCGTCCCACTGGCAAGGCGCGCTGCGCCGACAGCAGCGGCGCGCGATGAATGCTGTTTCATGGGCTTTGCCGCAGTAGTCGGCGGGTCGGCGTGCCGGCGTGCCGCTGGTGCTTCTCGACAAGAAACGACGGTATGGCGGGGCCAGCGTCGCTACGCGTGGGCCTTTTCATGCTCGACGATCTGCTTGCGGATATCGTCCGTGCTGGCCGAGGATCTCGTCGGTGGTATAGCCGAAGATGCCGGCGGCCCCGGGGTTCCAGCCGACCACCAGACCGAGCGCGTCGCCCTCGAGATACCCGAGGATGCGCTCGGCCCCGCGGCTCCAGCCGACGACGCGGCCGTCGAGATCGGCGGCGATCGTCGGGGCTCGGTATGCGACACAGTGCACCGCGGCGGACTTTTTCGCCCCTGATTAAATTAAGCGGACGAGGCGGCTCGAAACGACGTTTTAGGGGGTATGGCGGCCCGCCCCGAGGTCCTCCAGCGCCTGCGCCTCGCCGGCGAACGTCGCACCACGCATCCGAAACACCCCCAACGCCTCGGCGACGAGCGCTGCGGCGTCGGCCGGCATCGTCGGGCGTTCGCCCGTCAGGGCCCGCGCGAGGGCGACGCGCGTGCGGGCCAGCGGCACATAATCCGCCTCGACGGCAGCGACATAGGCCGCCTCGACGGCGCGCAGGATCTCGGCCGCGTCGTCGAAGCGCCCCTGGTCGAGCACGGCCTCGCCGAGCGTGCGCCGCAGCGCCAGGAGGGTCAGGTCGTGCGGGGCGAGCATCGGCTCCCAGGTCCGGAGCTGCTGCGCGAGCACCCGCTCGGCGGCGGCGTGGTCGCCGAGCAGCTGATATGCGCGTCCGAGCTGGTAGCGACTCCAGCCGCAGTCGTCGGCCTCGGGCGTCGATGGGTCGGTCGCGACGCAGCGCGACAGCACGGCCCCCAGCAGCTCGCTCGCCTCCCGCGCGCGTCCGAGGTCGATCAGCGCCGCCGCGTAGGTGTCGCGCACGACGTCCTGTCGCGACTCGGCGAGCAGCGACTCGAAGATGGCGCGCATCTCGGCCTCGCGGCCCTCCTGCGCGGCGACGAAGCCGAGGCCCACCCGCGCCCCGTACAGGCTACCGGCGCCGGCCGTCGGCTCGTCGAGCACGGCCTGGTACGACTGTCGCGCCGCGACGAGGTCGTGGTCCTCGTGGTCGATGCTGCCGCGCGCGAGGTCGCCGTGGGCGAGCATGACCCAGCCGCGGACCTGCCCGCTCTCGCTGCCAGCGAGCGCCTGCTCGGCGCGGTGCAGCAGACTCCGGGCCTCGCCGGGTCGTCCGGCCCGGGCCAGCGCCTGGGCGAGCGTGGCCGTGTAGGTCAGGTGCCACGGGTGATGCTCGCCCAGGGCGCGCGCGGACCGGGCGACGAGCTGCCGGCCCAGCGCCACTTGCGACGCGGTGTCGTGCTCGCGTTGCGCGACCACGACGAGGTTGTTGAGGATGTGGAGGCTCAGCAGCGTGCCCTCGCGGCCCCCGCCGTCGCGCAGCGCCAGCGCGGCCTCCCATGTCCGCCTGGCCTCGGGGACAGCCGCGGACTTGAAGTAAACGGCGCCGACGTTGATGAGAAACTCCGATCGCAGATCGACGTCGTTCGCGATATGTGCGTTGAGGGCTCTCGCGAGCGGTAGCTCGGCGAGCGCCTCGACGGGCCGACCGAGCCGCTCCGCACGCACGAAGATCCGCCTCGAGATCGCCTGCGCCGCGACGATCTTGTGGTCGACCGTCAGCGCCGACAGGAGCGCCTCGCCGAACGAGGCGTCGGCCGCGGCCGGCTCACCGGACTCCATCTGTAAGCTCCCCTGGCGCAGCAGCGCCTCGGCGAGCAGCGGGAGATGGTGCAGCTCGACGGCCCGCTCACGCACCCGCGTGACCGTGGCGAGCCCCTCACGATAGCGGCCAGCGGCCTCCTGGGCCTGGGCCCGCGCCAGCGACTCGCGCTGGCCCTGGACCTGGGCCCGCACCACCGGATCCCCGGGCGGCGGGATCGCGGCCGTGAGCGCCTCGACGTCCGCGCACGGACCCAGTGCGGGTAGCTGGCCGATCGCCGGGATCGCACGGTCGATCGTCGTCGCGTCGATCGCCGACAATGCGTCGACGAGCCCGGCGAAGCCCGCCCGCCGCTGATCGAGGCACGCGGTGCGCAGGTCGAACAGCGGGTCCGACTGCCGCGCCTCGGCGTGGGTCTGACACGCCTCGTCGCGCATCGCCGTCCAGGCGCCCGCGTAGGCGCCGAGCTGCGACTGCGCGGCCGCCCAGGTCTCGCCCGCGCCCCGCGAACCGGTGGCCAGCAGCGCGGCCCGAACCGCGGCGGCGCGGGTCTCGTCCCACACCCCGCGCAGCTCGGCCGACGCGTCCGGGCACACCTCGGCGCCGGGCGCCGAGGCGCTCGCCGCCGTGAAGCTGGCGACGCCGACGAGCCCGGCGATCGCGGTGGTGATGGCGAAGCGCCGGCGGGCGGCCTCCGGGTCGCGCGCGAGCTCGGCGAGCAGGTCGCTCATGGACCCGAAGCGGGCCCCCGGTTCCACCGACATGCCGCGACCAAGCGCCTTCAGGATCCGCGCGGGCACCGGGCTGCGCGGGGGCACCGGCGCGACGGCCTCGGCCTCGATGTCGCAGCGCAGCGCCTCCAGCGACGTGATCGAGAACGGGTGCTTGCCATAGAGCGCCTCGTAGAGCGCCACGCAATAGCCGAACTGGTCCGACGCCGCGGTCGCCTTCCCGCCGCGATGCTGCTCGTGCGACATGTACATCGGCGTCCCGAGGTACGCGCCGGTCCGCGTCAACGAGCGCATGAGGCCGTCGCTGCGCGATTCACTCGCCGCGTCCGACACGCTCGCCATCAGCTCGTGCGACGCCGCCTCGCTCGCGCGCGCGAGCCCGAAGTCGAGCACCTTGACGACCCGCTCCGACGTGATCATCACATTTTGCGGCTTGAAGTCGCGATGAATGATGCCAGCCCGGTGCGCGGCCTCGAGGCCGCGCCCGGCCTGCATGTACGCCGCGAGGATCTCCCGCCAGGTCAGCGGTCCGCTGGCGACCCAGACGTCGAGGCTCATGCCCTCGACGAACTCCATCGCCACGTACAGCTGGTCGTCGACCGTGCTGACCTCGAGCACCGTCACGATGTTGGGGTGCGAGAGGCGGGCCATCGCCTGGGCCTCGCGCAGCAGCCGAGCCCGGGCGATGTCGACGTTCTGGAACGTCTTGCCGAGCAGCACCTTGACGGCGACCTTGCGCTCGAGCTGATCGTCGTAACACGCGTAGACGATGCCCATGCCGCCCTGACCAATGACGTCGAGCACCTTGAAGCGCCCGAAGGTCACCGGCGTGGCGCGCCGCCGGGAGAACAGCTTTTGCCTGAGCAGGTTCTTCCGGATCGCGTGTGCGCTGTCCTCCGGGACCGGGACCCCGGGGACACGAGGCTCACGGTCGCGCCTCGCGGCGAACGCCGCGGGCTCGCTGCGGTTCGGATCCAGGGTATCGTCGCCGGTCCCCGACGAGTCGCCGTCAGGGCCGCCGGGGTGGTCGGGGTGGTCGGGGTGGCGAAATTCCAGCGACGGCATGACGTCGGTGGCCTGCAAGGCCAGCGGGTGCACCACTTCGTCAGAACTCGACATAAGCTGGTCCGAACCCCTCCCGCGGGGAGTGTATCTCGGCGACCGATCAATTGCGGCGCGTGGCCGGACCGTGGGTCGCGGCCCGGCGACCGCGCTCGAGGAAGCGCGTGAAATGCGCGAAAAATAAATTCAATTGAACCGGCGAGTCCCATCACTCAAAGGATGCCGCCCCGGCCGAAGCCAAGGACTCCCATGCGCATCTCATTGCATACCACCGCCGCCCTGACCCTCTCTCTCCTCATCCCGGCCTGCGACGACATGACGGACCTCGCGGCCGAGGCCGGCGGCGACGATGCAGCAGATGCCGCGGATGCCGCGGACACGGACACGGACACGGACACGGACGAGGGCGAGGGCGGACCCGGCGGTGGCGCCCAGTTTCGCTGTTTCCCGCATCCGTGCATCGACCCGCCGCTGGGCAACACCAACTGGGTCGGCCAGAACCCGCTCGACACCGTCACGCAGGACACCTGGAACGTGCCGACCCAGCTGTCCAACGGGAACTACATGCGGTTCACGGGCGCCACCTGCCCGGGGCACTCGTTGCTGTGGAAGTTCAACGCGACCGCCAACGGCGAGCTGGTATTCTACAAGGCGAACACCGGCGGCAACCTCGAGGTCAACAAGATCCGCGACCAGGCGGTCGTGGGCTGCAAGTTCAACGCCCAGTTCGCCTCGACCGCGACCTTCGTCAACCCCTCCAGCGTGACGATCAAGATCGGCGACGCGGTCAAGTTCACCACCGCCGACAACTCCACCCAGAACTTCAAGTACATGATGCTGGTGGCCAACCTCAACACCGACCTGCCGGTGTATAATGAATACTTTCACCCGACTTGCTATGATAACGCGGACGCGAATGGCAACTACTACCTGCAAGTTCGCCCGGGCCTCGCGCTCGACACCGCCAGCTGGCGGCTGTACGGCGACAGCACCAAGCAGTCGTGGGTGTGCACCGCGGGGGCCTTTGGCCACTTCGGGCTGCGCAACGTCGATGTCGAGGACATCAGTCAACCGCTGCTCGGCACCACCGAGGGTCGCGCCTGGGGCCTCTATCATCACGGCGCCTCCCACACCTTCGTCGGCAACCCGATCCGCATCCATCACCCGACGATCCAGGGCTACGACTCCGCCCCCGACGTCTGTAATCCCGCCGACGTGGGCTGGTCCCGCGAAGCCCTGTGGTCTGGCGGCAACCTCCTGTGCCGCGGCTCGAACGTCAGCTCGTGGTCCGACGAGATCAACCGCAACGCGTGGTCCCGTAACACCGACTGGGACAACGACTCCGCCGTCGCCAGCGTCAGCGTGTGCAGCGGCTCACCCGCCCATGACTTCGAGACCTATGCGCAGTGCTACATGAACGGCAGCATCCGGGTCTGCCCGAACGACTTCGCTTGCTGATGACTCGCACACGAGCCCCGGCACCCGAGCCCGGACACGACACCGTCGGTCTCGGGCAGGCCCGCAAGTGACCATGCGACGCTGCGCTCGCGCCCTGCTCGTGCTCCTCGCGTGCACGCTGGCCGCCTGCGCCGGGCGGCGCGGTCGCACGCGCATGGTCGAGGGCTGGGTCACCGCCACACCGGCCGAGGTCGACATGGATGGCAGCTTGCTGCGAGCCGCCGTCGCCCGCCTCGACGGCGAGCGCCGGCACGGCATCGACAGCATGCTGGTGGTCCGCCGCGGCCGGCTGGTCGCCGAGCGCTACTGGAACGGCCACGATATGGCGACGCTGCACGACCTGCGCTCGGCGACCAAGAGCGTCACCTCGCTGCTCGTCGGCATCGCCCTCGACCGCGGCCTGCTCGGCGACGTGCACGACCCGGCTCTGCCATATCTGGCCCGCGCATACCCCCGGCTGGCGGTCGACCCGGCGATCACGCTCGAGCATCTCCTGACGATGCGCAGCGGCCTCGCCTGCGACGACCGCGACCGCCGATCGCCCGGCCACGAGGACCGCATGTACCGCGCGCGTGACTGGACCCGCTTCTTCCTCGAGCTGCCGCGTAGCGACGCGCCCGGCGAGCGCACGACTTATTGCACCGGCGGCGTGGTGGCGCTCGGGCGCATCGTCGCCGAGGCCTCGGGCCAGTCGATCGCGGCGTTTGCGAGCGAGTCGCTGTTCGCCCCGCTCGGCATCCTCACGTACGCCTGGCGCAGCTTCGACGGCCGGCGCCAGATCGACACCGGCGGACACCTGCGCCTGCGTCCGCGGGCGATGGCGAAGATCGGCCAGCTGGTGCTGCAGCGCGGCGTGTGGGACCAGGGCGAGATCGTCTCGGGCGCCTGGATCGACGCCTCCACAGCCGTGCACACCCGCTTCACCGACGACCGGCGCCCCTACGGCTACCTGTGGTGGCAGGTCCAGGCAGCGCAGCCACGCGGTACCGCCGTCGACGCGCGGCGCATCGACGTGGTCTACGCGGCGGGCAACGGCGGCCAGTATATCTTCATCGCGCCCGCGCTCGACCTCGTGGTCGTGTTCACCGGCAGCAACTACAACTCGCCCACAGGCGAGCGTCCGTTTGCGATCCTCGGCGAGTACATCCTGCCCGCCGCCCTCGCACACCAGCCCGCGAAACCGCTCGATTGACCGCATAGCGCCTCGGCCCGCGGCGATCGTCGGCGACCGGGTGACAAACACGCGAAATTGCGCGTATGCTCCGCAACATCGGAGGCTCCTTGCCGTACACGCCGGCCTACTTCACGTCGTTGACCCTGACCGACGTGCGCTGCTTCGGCGGCGAGCAGACACTCGACCTGCGCGACGCCGACGGCCGTCCCGCGAAGTGGACGATCATCCTCGGCGAGAACGGCGTCGGCAAGACGACCCTCCTGCAGTGCCTCGATCGCATGAGCCCGTGCGCCTGGGACAAGCTCTTGCCGGGCTGCATCAAAGGGACGTTCGCCAAGAACAGCCCCTTCGAATCGGCGCACGACCTGGTACGCGTGGGGCGTGAGTCGTGCTCACT
>JAYUXQ010000991.1:0-3221 GCA_043752905.1 Nannocystis sp.
CGGGGGAGCCGACCGACTCCGAGTAGCCGCCGGGGACCAGCTGGTCGGGGGTGCACGCGAAGCAATTGTTGTCGGTCCACTGCTGCTCGACCAGGAACCCGAGCACCTGATGCATGAGCGCGGCGTCGTGGTCACGCGTCGTGCCCTGGACCTCGCGCACGGCCATCGCGGCGGCGAGCGCCTCGCCGAAGCCGCCTGTCGGGGTGTTGTGCGGCGGGAGCACGTTGCCAAAGCCGTAGGCGCCGACGAGGTCGTCGCGCACGCCGCTGGCCTCGTCGAGGATCAGGCGCCGCTTGAACTCGACGTAGTCGAGGCACAGGCGCTCGTAGCCGGCATGGCGATGGATCGGGAGGGCGGTGCGAGCGGCCAGGCAGTGCCAGTTCTCCTCGAGGAAGAAGAAGCTGTAATAGTCGTGACCCCAGTAGTCGCCCGCGAAGTAGGTCATCGCGCGCTCGACGGCGGCGTGGACCTCCGGCAGCCCGGGCATGCCCGGGGGCGGCGACTCGCTGGCGAGCAATTGCTCGAGCAAGGTCAGCGCGAACACGGCCTGACCGGCCGCGTACATCGGATCAGGGCCCGGCATGGGCGCGCCGGCGTCGAGGTCGAAGCGCGGGTGAAAGCCGCCATCCTCGCGCTGCATGGCGAGCAGGAAGCCGGCCATGCGTGCGATCAGGGGGTCGTGTTCGGGGCCGGTGCGCGCGCGGCAGGTCAGGAAGGCGATCAGCGGGAGGGCGGTGTCGCCGAGGCTGGCGTGGCGTCGCGGAGGTCGCTTCGGATCGTCGTGGACGAGGCCCGAGACGGCGCCGGAGGGGCGCTCGAGGCTGGCCATCATCGCGAGCGATCGGGCGGCGGCGGTCTTGACGGCGGGGGTCGGCGTGCCGAGCTCGCACAGCGAGAGGGTGGTGCCGGCCTGGCGCGGGACCGCGAAGCCGCGCCAGGTGACCTTGCCGGTGAAGGGCTGGAGGATGTAACGAAACCGGCCATCCTTGTGCTGCGCGGCGAGGATGTGGCGTTCGGCCGCGATCGCGGCGCGGGCGAGGCGGTCGGAGGTGAGCTCGGCGAGTGGCTCACGCATCGCGGGGGCGTGGGTGACCCCGCCCCGGCGGTCGACGATGAAGCTCTCGGTGGTGACGCGGGTGAGGCCGTCGAGGGTCTCGGCGGGGGTCTCGTCGCGGCGCGCGAGGACCTTGCGCAGCGCGGCGGGGTCACTGCCAAAGCGCAGGTCCTCGATAAAGGGCAGCGGGGTGTAGGTATTGAACTGGCCGAGCGCGACCAGCTGCCAGGGCATGAGGCAGCGCGGGCCGTCGCACACGCCGTCGAGGCCGGGGCGCAGGAGCAGGCTCAGGGGGCCGGGCGAGCTCGACGCGAGGGGCTGGGTGCCAGTGAGGATGTCGATCTTCATCGGGCCCGGCGCGGCGGCGTCGGCGATCACAGCGGCGAGCGCGGGCAACAGCTCCGCGGCGCTGTCGGTCTGGACGCAGCGGGTCACGCCGCGCATCGCCGGCGCCGCCGGCTTGCCCGCGGTCTGCGGTGCATCGGCACGCACGGGGTAGGTGACGATGAGGGTCGGGCGGTCGATCGGGCCGTCGCACGAGGTGGGCTCGGCGGTCCACAGGCGAAACTTCGGCCTGTCCTTGGGGACAGGTACCGGGTGTGCGGCCAGCAAGGCTTGCAGCTCGGCCGTGAGGGCGGCGGGGTCGCCCGGGGGGCCCGGTAACGGCTCGGCGGCGGCGGCTGCCTCGGCGCGCCAGAGCCCGAGGCCGGCGGCGACGATGACAGCGCCGGTGAGCCCGAGGCGGCCTCGGCGAGCCAGGCCGCCGGTGGCTGCGATCCCCCACAGCGCCAGCGGCAGCGTGAACAGCACGAGTACGCACCACACGGCGGCGAGGCCGGCCGCGACGCCGCGCCCGAGGCCGCCGTAGAGGGCCGCGATGTACAGGCCGGAGCGCACGGCGGTGAAGGTGTGCAGGGCGAGGTAGGCGAGCGCGTAGCACGAGGTGACCCGCCACGCGCGCGCGCGCGTGCCCATGCGGGCGAGCGCGAGGATGGCCGTCACCGCGTGCAGCAGGGCGAGGACGGCGGTGGTGACCGCGAACATGGTCCAGCGCTGCCACGGGAGCACGCTCGCGGCCCAGGCGAACACGAGCGCGTGGACCAGCGAGAGCCCGGCGAGCGACCAGCGCGGCGTCCATGCGCGCGAAGGGGCGGGGTCCTGGGGCATGCGGCAAGGCATAACACAGGCGGTGCGTCGCGGACCGAACGATGGTATGGCCGGGCGAGCATGCCGCATGCACGCAGGCCGTCCGCATGGACGCTGGCTCTCGGTGGGCTGCTCGCGGTCGCGACGGGCTGGCCGCAGGCTGCCGCGGGCTGGCCGCAGGCTGCCGCGGGCTCGTGGGATCCTGGCGCGCCCGTGGAGACGGGCGCACGCTCGCCGCTGCGCGAGCAGGCGCAGGCGGCTCGCAAGGCCCGGCGCCACGCCGAGGCGGCGGCCGGCTTCGAGGCGTTGTGGCTGGCGCAGGGGCAGACCGCCGACCTCGAGCGCGCGGCCGAGGCCCGCGCGGCGGCCGGTCACCTGGCCCACGCGATCGCGCACTGGGATGTCCTCCTGGCCCAAGAGCCAGGTCCGTCGCGGCGCCGCGACAGGGTGGTCCGACGCATGATCCCGGCGCTGCGGCGGACCACCCCGGTCGCGGTGACCGTCGCGGCCGACCGGGGCGTCGTGCCGGGCACGCAGGTGACCCTGACGTGGGTCGCGGCCCATGACCCGCGCCCGGCGATCGTCGTCACGTTCGACAAGGCCGGACGAAGTACCCTCGCGCTCGACCCGGGGGTGTGGAGCCTCGTGGCGAGCGCGCCGGGCCACGTCGAGGTGCAGCGCGTCTGGACAGTGACCCCGGGGAGTCCCGACGTGGTGAACGTGTTGCTCTCGCCCGTACCCGAGCCCGCGCCGGAGCCGGTAGCCGTCGCCGTGGTGAAGCCGGCACCGCCGCGGGTGGTGGTCCGTCCGCCGCCCGCGGTCGAACCGCGACTCGGTCCCGGGCTCGGGCTCGGGCTCGGCGGTGCGGTCACGCTGGGCGTCGGCGCCGGCCTGCTGATCCAGCACCGTCGCGGCTACGCGCACTTCGATGCGGCCCCGAACAACGCCGGCTTCGTCGCCGCGCTGTCCGCGAGTACGGCCGGGGCGACGCTGGTCGGCGTCGGCAGCGGGCTCGCGGCGG
>JAYUXQ010000992.1:0-3217 GCA_043752905.1 Nannocystis sp.
GGCTTGCCGAATTACAGCAGGACCAAGGCTCCCTCCATCCAGCTACAAGGCAAGGCTTCAGAGATCGGCAGCCAACACTACAAGGCGACGGCTATCCAGCGTGAAGCCGGTGGTGGAACCTATGCGGCGGAACGGCGCATCGGGTACAAGGCTCTCCGCGCGGCAGGGGTCAGCCCAGAGCAATCCCGCCAAGCGATCGAGTTCGCCGACCGCTACTTTCACAGCATCGGCGTCACCCCTTCCACACCCACCACCATCCCGAAGAACCGCAAATGAACGACACCATCGTCGCCCTCATCCGTGAGTGCGTGCAACACATCGCCGACAATCAGCTCGACCGCCTCAACTACTACCCGGGTCTGACGACGCAAAGCGGGTTGGCGCGCGTGCTCGGCGAGATCGGTAGCCCCGTAATCTCGATGCCGGACGGGGACATAGCGCGGCTCGATGTGGTCAAGTCGTCTGTCTACGAGGATCGCTGGCTCGTTGAGTTCCTGCTCTCGACCCGCGACGAGCAGCCCAGCGGCTGGTGGCTTCACTTGGTCATTCGCAAGGAAAACGGCCGCATGGTCGCTTACATCGATGACATTCGGTACTGAGACCGGACCGCAGCCGGTCGGCGACCGGCGAGGGCGCCCGTCTCGAGTCCACAGCATCGGGCCCCGCGCTTGGCCCCGGCGCAGCTTCGCGCTAGACTCGGCGGCTATGGCACCACCCCGCCTCGCTCTGGCGTTCGTCGCGCTCGCCGCTTGCAGCGATCCGGGCGTGTCCACGACCGGTTTCACAACCCCGGGCGTGACCACGCGCCCCGCCGGCTCCAGCTCTGGGGGGAGCACCTCGAGCAGCAGCAGTTCGTCAAGCACCTCGACCTCGAGCAGTTCGACCGGAGGCGACTCGGCCGACGGGAGCGCGGGCTCCTCGTCGACGACGAACGCCGCATTCCCGGACATGGGAACGCCGCAGCCCGACTTCGGGGGCCCGCCGATCGGCTGCAAGGGCAAGATCGATTTCCTGTTCGTCATCTCGCGCGACGCGACCATGGGTTCGGCGCAGGACCAGCTCGTCGCCGCGGCACCGGACTTCCTGGCCACCATCCAGGCCCAGTTTGATGACTTCGACGTCCACATCATGGTGGTCGACAGTCAAAAGGCATGGTGGGTCGACCACTGTGAGGACCAGTGCCCAGCCCCCTGCGATGACGCCCCGGAGTACCCCTGCGGCGTCGTCCCGACCGTATGCGACACGACGATGGGCGCGGGTACGGTCTACAACGCCGGGCCGTACGCGGCGAACGTCCCCTGCGACCTCGACGGGCGCCGCTACATCACCAAGGACACCCCCGACATCCCGTCGGCCTTCGAGTGCATCGCCCGAGTCGGCGTCTCGGGCAATAACCTGATGGGTGACGCACTGGTCGCTGCCGTGGGACCCCAGCTCAACGCCTCCGAGCCCGAGCCTGGCGGCTGCAACGCTGGGTTTCTGCGGGACGACGCGCTCCTCGTGCTGACCATGATCGGGCCCGAGGACAACACCGTGGGCGGGTCTCAGGGAAAATGGCAGGCGTGGCGGCAGGCGGTGGTGGACGCCAAGCACGGCGACCTCAACGCGATCGTCGCCCTCGGCATCATCAGCGGCCCCGACTGCAAGCCGAACATCGACCCTGACTTTCGGCTCTGCAACCTCATCCCGTCGTTCCCCAACCACGTCTTCGAGCACCTGACGCTCAAGGACTTCGGCGAAGCCTTCGACAAGGCGGCGCTGCTCGCCCTGGACGCTTGCAGCGTGTTCGTGCCTGGCTAATAGGGGTGCAGGGTGACGACGCCGGCGGCCAGCGTGTCGCCGTCGAGGAAGTAGCCGCCCACCGAAATGTAACCGTAAGGGCCTGCCGCGATCCCCGTGGCCACCTGAAGGGTGCTGAGCGTGCCCTGGTACTCCCAGGAGGGCATTCCTTGCCCCGGAGACCACGCCTGAGCGAGAAAGCCTTTGCCCTTGTCGAGCGCCTCGGCGGCCACGACGACGCCGCCCGAAGGGCTCATCGCAACCCCCCACACCATGGCAGCCTCGGTGACCGGCTGCGCCCACGTCAGGGACACACCCGGCGTTAACCATGCCACGATGCCCCGCGTCGGGGCACAGGGCGTAGCCTTCGCGTCGCAGGTGTAGCCGACCGCCACGTACCCGCCGTCGCCGGCCGGTGCGACCGCCTCGTAGCCGCTCTGCAACGGTTCGTCCGTGGCCACGGCCTCGGAGAGGTTGACGCCGTTGAGGCCAAACTCCACGACAGACCCACGGCTCAGCAGATTGGGGTCGAACTTGTCGTGCGTTCCAAATACCTCGCCCACGACCACGATGCGGTCCTCGACGAATGCGCAGTCCGTGGTCCGCTCGTCGAACTCGTTTTGGCCGAATTTGTAGACCCACGGGACTGTCCAGCCCTTGCCGACCGACGGCGTCAGCCGGACCCAGGCGTCAGGCACCAAGAAGCCCGGTCGTGTGCCGCACAGGAGCAGGTCGCCCGCGGCGTTCACATCGAGCCCGTACCCGAATTCCTGATAATCACCGACCTGCGGTGCGTCCAGCAACTCCCCGTCGGGGTCGAGATGGAAGAGCTGCCAGCGGTTAACCTCATCGACGACGGTGTTGGTCAGCGCCCAGATCGTACCGTCCGGCGCGACCTTAATATCCTCACCGGCGCAGCTCACCCCGGCAGCGAGGGCGACCGCATCTTGCGGCCACACCGGCTCGCCACCGGTGTCACGGCGCCGTACGTGGCACCGCGTCCCCGGGTTGTTCCACTGGGTGAACAACTCGTAGACGTCGCCCTGGGCGTCGACGGCGACCGCGTTCCCCTTGCTCGGCGTGATCGTACTCTTCTTTTTCCACAGCTCGGAGCCCGCCGCCGCCGCCTCCACAGTGAACATATCGACCCGCGGCGCGCTGACCAGCTCGCCGCTCTCGGCGACGGCCGAGACCATGTGCGATCCGTTCCACGACTCGCCGAGCACGGCGATCTCGCCGATGAACTCCGTCCCGTCGTCGCCAACCGGATCGAGTGCGACGGCCTCGCCGTCATCAACGGCGATCCAGACCTCCTCGGTTCCCTCGGTCTGGACCGTCACCGCCACGGGTCCGGCCGAGTAGAGCACGCACGATCCCAGCGTGCCTGGTCCGGGGGTCAGGCTCATGCCGACGATCACCGGCGGCGCCTGCTCTTCGG
>JAYUXQ010000993.1:0-7925 GCA_043752905.1 Nannocystis sp.
GTAGCGCAGCATCTCGCGGACGTCGTCGTTGTCCTCGACGATCACGATGCGCTGGCCGGTGCCGTTCGGGTCGTGGACCGCCTCCGGGGCCTCGACGGGCAGGTCCGCGACCGGCTGCGGCAGCATCGGCAGCATCGGCAGATGCACCGTCATACGACAGCCCTGCCCCGGCCCCGCGCTGTCGGCCATGATCCGGCCGCCGTGGAGCTCGACCAGCCGCCGCGCCAGCGTGAGGCCGATACCGAGGCCACCTTGGGCCCGGTCGCGCGGGCGTTCGCCTTGCACGAACAGGTCGAAGGCGCGTTGCAGCAGCTCCGTGGGCATGCCGACGCCGCTGTCGAGCACCTCGATCACGACCTCTCCCTCGACTCGTTGCACCGACACATGCACGCGCCCGCCGGCCGGCGTGTACTTGAGCGCGTTGCCGATCAAGTTGCCGACGATCTGCTCGATGCGCGCGGGGTCGCCGTCGATCATCAACGGCTCGACGACACAGGTCACGTGGTGGGCGGCGAGCTTGCCGGTCTCACGCAGCACGGCGACATGGGTGCTGACCGCCTCGCCGACGTCCAGCGGTTGCCGCTCGAGGTCGATCTTTCCGGCGACCACGCGACCGACCTCCAGCAGGTCGTCGACGATGCGCGCGAGGTGGCCGGTCTGCCGGGCGATCACGGCGCGAGCGCGGGCCGCCATCGGCTCGGGTGCCGCGCCCTCGAGGAGCCGCGCCGCCGTCGTCAGGGCGCCGAGCGGGTTGCGCAGCTCGTGACCCAGCATCGCCAGGAACTCGTCCTTGGCCCGGTTCGCCTCCTGCGACTCCGCGAGCAGATCGGCCCGCTCGCGCTCGACTCGCTTGCTCTCGGTGATGTCGCGGGAGATCTTCAAGACGCCGATGATGCGCCCCAGCGGGTCCTTGATCGGCGAGATCGACAGCGAGATCGGCACCCGCGTGCCGTCCTTGCACACCCGCTCGGTGTCGAAGTGTTCGACCGGCTCGCCGCGGCGCAGGCGGGCCATCACCTCGGCGGCCTTCGCGGCGTGGTCCTCGGGGATGATCAGCGTGATCGGCTGGCCGATCGCCTCCGTCGGCGTGTAGCCGAAGATCCGCTCGGCGGCCCGGTTCCAGGAGGTGATGATACCGTCGAGCGTCTTGCTGACGATCGCGTCCTCCGAGGACTCGACCAGCGCCACCAGCCGCGCCCGTGAGTCCTCCGCCGAAGGCGACTCGCCGATATCCTGGCGGATGACGGCCGAGTCGGTCGGCCCCATGATCGAACCCGAACCCGAACCCGAACCCGAACCCGAACCCGAACCCGAACCCGATGCGGTGACCGTGCTCGGCCCCGCTGCGCTGTCCTTCGGCTCGTTCATCAACTCCGGTCTCGACAGGCCCGGAGCGCCAATGCGATCTGCATGCGCAACGCTAGCGCCGGCTCTGGCCTCATGCCAAATCCGCGGGCGACGTGAACGCGCCGGAGCCCGCGCGCAAGCTCCCCGCCCCATGGCGGGTGCTTCGCAGGCCCGGCGCCCACCTCGGCCCAATCACTGCGCAACCCCCGCTGGGACGCAGCTACGGGCAGGTCACGGCGCGGACGCCCTCGCAGATACCATCGCAATACTGGTTGACCACACCATCCTCAAGAAAGTCCCGCAACTGCTTCTGCGCCGCTGCCTCGCGCCGCGGGCACTCGTGCGGGTCGGCGTCCGCGGTCGGCGGCATGTTGTTGGTCGGTGCGTCCGGCACATCGGTGTAGTGCCACTCGACGTAGGCCGAGCCCATAAAGCCCGGCTGCTTCTCCTCGACGCCCCACACCGGCTTGGTCTGCGGCGCGACCGTGCTGGCGCCGAACGCCCGGGCCTGGATCTGCGCGCCGACGTTGCTCACCTGGGCGTCGCCGATCGCCACTTGCATGAGCACCTGCTTGGCGCCGACCGCCGGGTTCGGCTCGCGGTTCATCGCCCACGACCAGCCCGCGCCCTCACCCGGGTCCCACAGATTCTGGAACACCGCGATCAACAGCATGATGTCGCGGTGGTCGTCGTAGGCCCCCTTGAGCAGCATGAAGAAGTCCTCGAAGTCGTGCGAGCGCGGTAGCAGCAGCACGTAGGGCATGCCGCCGACCCCGAGCACCCCGCGGTCGACGTCGGGGCTGAGCGCCAGGTACGCCCCGCCGAGGATCCCGCCCTGCGAGTTGCCGTAATAGCTATGCTTCTCCGGGTCGATCGCCGAGTACGCCCCGCCGGCCCCCTTGAACATCACCATGGGGTCGTTGCGTAGCTTGCCGTTGGCCATCCGCATCGCCGCGATGAACTCGGTGAAGCCCTGCATCGAGCGCTCCGGGATCGCCGGAAAGTTCGTCGCGTCGGTCGTCAGGATTTTAATGATCGGGACCACGTCCTCGCTCTTCATGCCGGTCCAGTCCGACGCCAGGATCACCCACCCGTTGTCGTTCGCCAGCTTGCTCAGGTAGCCGGCCTCGGCCTCGCCCTTGCCGCCGAGCAGACCGTGGCCGTACTGGACCACGCGCCCCGACCTCGGCGTGTCCTGGTCGATCAGCGAGCACGGGATCCGCAGCAGCACCTCGACCTCCGTCGTCCCGTTGCGTACCGGCATGCCATCCGGGCCGCGCGTCAGCAGCGTGCCCGCCTCGTCGCCGGCCGTGTAAAGCGGCGTCGTCATGTCGACCAGGATCGTGCGTCCGATCGTCACGTTCGGGTCCGTGCAGTCCTCGTCGACCGACGACTTGAGCACGTAGTCCGGGCCATCGGGGCCGATCGCGTCGAGCACGTCGTCGCGCAGCCACTCCATGCGCCCGATGCTGTTCTCCCGCGACACGGTCACGAAGTCCCACGCGGTCTGCAGCTCCTCGCGCGCGAACCCGGCGTCCTTGAGCAGCGGGAAGATGTCGAGGTTGTAGTGCACGCGCTGGCCCTCGACGCTCATGTCGTCGGTGCCCACCTTGTCGCGCAGCGCCGCGAAGCCCGGCCACGCCTCGACCTGCCCGCCGCCCTGCTTGCCGAGCCCGCGCGCCGCGAACACGTAGCGCTTGCCGTGGCGCAGCGGCGTCGCCGGCTGCACGACGATCAGCCGCTGGTCCGCCGCGTCCGTGCGCATGTCGAGCTCCACGAAGTGTGGCACCCGCTCGCCGGTCTCGGCGTCGAGCAGCACCGTCTTCACGTCCTCCTTCATGTAATCGCCGAGCGTCCCGTGGGTCAGCACGCCCGCGAGGTCGACCGCCGGGAACGAGAACAGCAGCGCCCCCAGCACCGATACACCGTCCTTCTCGTTGAGGTACTTCGGGTCCAACGGCGTCCCGCCGTTGTTGGTCGGCAGCGCCGCCGACGTGTACGCCAGCTGCCAGCCGGTCGGCGTGTCCGCCTCGCGCATGTGGAACAGCGACGGATACGGCAGCGCGCACATCGTCGAGTCGACCGGGTTACACTCCCCCAGCTCCCACGGCCCGCCCGTCGTCGGGTCCTCCGCCGTGTCGAAGCCCGTCCCGTCCGTCGAGCCGCCGGTCGGCGTGCTGGCGCCCGTCGTCGGCGTGCTGTCGCCCGTCGACGAGCCGCCGGTCGAAGCATCCCCCTCGCCACCCTCACCGCCCTTGCAGGCCGCGAGCACGAGTCCGAGAGAGCAGGCGAGGAGCAGGCTGGAGGGTCGCATCTTTGTCGACCCATATCGCGCCCGCGCCCGGCCCGGAACCATCCATGCGACCCGCTGCGCGTGAGTCCAGGCACCTACGGCCCGTAGACCACGGGCCTGCCACGCCTCGCCAGGGGCCTGCCACGCCTCGATTCACCGACGCGGCCGGTGGCACCCACGCCCAGCCGCCCCAGGATCACGGCTTTATGTACGCCTGGAGCTTCTACGACCTCGATGGCCACCACTGGGAAGTCTTCTATATGGACCCCTCGGCGATCCCGCCGCAGCAGTGACGGCGTGCAGCTCCCTGCACAAGCGTGAGGGCGAGGACGCGCCGGCATGCGCCGCCCTCGCGGCGCACCGGTCCGATCGCCGCCCGAATATTGGCCACGGATCCGTGCGCACGCGCCTCCGCGGCAACCGGCACGGCCATGGCTTCGGGTCTATCATCGCCGGTGATGAACGCGACGACCGCCAAGCTCTCTCCTGCACGTCGCTCGCCGCGCGCGCCATGGTCACGACGGTTCATGACGGCAGTGCCCGCGGCGCCGACCGCTGCCATCGCCGGGGTCGCCATCACCACCGTCATCAGCACCGTCATCGCCACCGTCATCGCCACCGTCATCAGCATCACCATCGCTGGCACCGCCGCCGCCGCCGAGACGGACCCCGCGCAGGAGTCGCCGAAGATCTCCACGCGGATCACCGCCAATGGCGTCGTCATCGCCGAGGTGCGTGTCCATGCCAGGGCCGCCGCCGTGCGCGAGCTGCTCGCCGGCGCCGAGCGGGCCCACAACCTCGCCTCCACCACCGTGTCCGTCAAGGCCAGCCCGGACGGCAAGTGCGAGAAGGTCAAGCTCCAGACCCGTGGCCTCATCACCCCCTTCGTGCTGGAGACCCGCCGCTGCCCGACCGCGACCGGCTGGCGCGAGACCCTGGTGACCTCCGACAACTTCACCGAGTACTGGAACGAGTGGACCGTCAAGGACCTCGGCGACGGCGCCCTCGTCACCTTCAAGACCCGCACCCTGCCCAACGTCGCGGTGCCCGAGTCGCTGATCCTTTCGCAGACCCGCAAGGTGCTCGGCAAGCTGATGAAGAGCGTGCTCGTCGCCCTCGGCGAGTCCTGAGCCTGACGGATCGGACGCAAGCGGGGCCGCGCCCGCCCTGCTACAGTCGCGCCCGTGCACGCCCTCCAGGGCCTCGACCCACGCGCCCTCGCGCGCCTGTTCCCCGAGCTCAGCGACGCCGAGGCGCGCAGGGTCGCCTCCGGCGTCGCGCGTCATGGACCGCGTTTGCTGGAGGCCCCGGTGCCGCAGCTGCGTCGTGCCGGACTGGCCGCGTTGCGGGCGAGAGGCCACGTGCCGACGCTGGCGCTCACCTCCGAGCGCGCGAGCCAGGTCGACGCCTTCGTCAAATATCTGTTCACCGCGCCCGACGGCGCCGCGCTCGAGAGCGTCCGCATCCCGCTCGCGCAGCCCGGCCGCTTTAGCGTCTGTGTCAGCTCGCAGGTCGGCTGCGCGCTCGCCTGCGCCTTCTGTGCCACCGGCCGCATGGGCCTTCGTCGCAACCTCGAGGCCTGGGAAATTGTCGAGCAGGTCCGCCTCGTCCGCCAACATCTGCCGCCCGACGGTCGCGTCCGCGGCGTCGTGTTTCAGGGCATGGGCGAGCCGCTCGCCAACCTCGACCGCGTGCTCGCGGCGATCTCGGTACTCTCCGATCCCTCCGCGCTCGCGATCGACGCGCGGGCGATCACCGTGTGCACCTCGGGCCTGCCCGCGGGGATCCGTCGCCTCGCCCGCGAGTCGCCGATGGTGCGCCTCGGCCTCTCGATCGCCAGCGCCCGACGCGACCTGCGACGGCGGCTGATGCCGATCGATGCGTCCCATCCCTTGCCTGACGTCATCGCCGCCGCCGTCGAGCACGCGCAGCTCACCGGCCTCGCGCCGATGTTCGCCGTCACTTTGCTGCGCGGCCACAACGACGCCGACGCCGACGCCCTCGCGCTCGCCGACCTCGTCCACGACTTCACTTCACGCTCGGGCCTGCGGCCTCGCCTGTCGATCCTGGCCTACAACGCGATCGCCACCGAGGGCGACCCCTTCACGCGCACCGACGAGGCCGCGCAGTCCCGCTTTCGCGACACCCTCGCGGACCGCGGCGTGTTCACCCACCGCCGCTACAGCGGCGGTGGAGACATCGACGCCGCCTGCGGTCAGCTCGCCGCGAGGGCCTGATCCGCCGCGGCGCTCTCGCCTCGCTTCGCCTCCTGCGCGTGCCGCAGGTAGGCCACGTAACACACCACCGGCACCGTGATGCGGTAGGCCGGGCCGAGCCACTCCCACGCCGTCAGCGCCCACTGCACCGGTCCGGCGAGGCGCCGCAGCACGACCTTGAGCGCCGCCGTCCTGGCGAAGTTGCTGGCCCGCTTGCGAAGCTCGCGAAGACCGACCGTGCGCATCGCGCGCGCCATCTTGGCGCCGCCGAGGGCCCGGTGATCCGCGTCGACTCTGGTGAGGAACGGGTGCAACGGCTCGTACCCGCGCAGTCCGCCGACGAAGAAGTCTCCCGCATAAAAGCCCCTCAGCAGGTGCACCTGAAGCTCGGGCGACAGGCGATCGAACTCGGTGTCGAGCACGAACCGCACGACCCGCATCTCCAGCTCCAGCACGCCGGGGGCCGGCGCCTCCGACTGCTCGAGGTTGTTGAGCACGTCGCACACCACCTGCACCCAGCCGGGGCTACCCCCACCGATCCGGCCAGCGACGCTGTGATTGGCGCAGCGCGCAATCTCCTCGACGACCGCCGCGACCCGCTCCTCGTGGCTGTGGCCGGGCTCGCGGACCCGGCGGTCGAGCCACAGCAGGCCAGACGGCGGCCGGCCGAGGAACTCGATCAAGAGGGCGAGCTCGGCCCCGGTGCAGGCCTCCAGCACTGGCGTCAGGTGTTCATCGCGCATGAGGACGCCGCCAGCTTACGCGATCCACCCCACGCTCGCAGCCATTGAGTACCCCGCGGCGCTCGGGCAAGATCGGCGGTCTCGTGGCCTCGCCCGACGTCATCGCCATGCTCCCTGCCCTGACCTCGGGCCTCGACGGATCGTCGGGCTGGCCGAGCGGGCCGAGCAGCGGAGCGGGCGCCACCGAGGACGACGAGAACACCGCCGTCGGCTCCGGCACCGCCTCGGGACACGCCGCGCCCGACGAGCTCACCCCCGGCACCGCCGTCGGTCGCTACATGATCCTCAGTCGACTCGGCGCCGGCGCGATGGGGGTCGTGTACGCCGCCTACGACCCCGAGCTCGACCGCAAGGTCGCACTCAAGCTCTTGCAGCCGCGCGGCGGCAGCACCCTCGACAGCCGGATCCGCCTGATGCGCGAGGCCAAGGCGCTCGCCCGCCTCTCGCACCCCAACGTCGTCGCCGTGCACGACGTCGGCACCTTCGCCGAGCGCGTGTTCCTGGCGATGGAGTTCGTCGACGGCAAGACCCTCGGCGCCTGGCTCAAGGAGCGCCCGCAGCCCTGGCAAGACGTCCTGGCGATCATGCGAAGGGCCGGCGAGGGCCTCGCAGCGGCCCACGCCGCCGGTTTGGTCCACCGCGACTTCAAGCCCGACAACGTGCTGATCGCCCGCGACGGTCGCGTCCGCGTCCTCGACTTCGGCCTGGCCCGCAGCGCCGGCGAGGTGATCCCCGAGGAGAGCGATCCGACCGCGGCTGCGATCCTCGCCTCCGTCAGCAGCGAGCGGCGCGGGCAGTCGCAGATGGAGGCCGCGATGATGACCCGCACCGGCGCGGTCGTCGGCACGCCCGCGTACATGTCCCCCGAGCAGCACCTCGGCCGCGGCGCCGACGCCCGCTCCGACCAGTTCTCGTTCTGCGTCGCCATGTACCAGGCGCTCTACGGGGCGCGCCCCTTCATCGGCGAGCGCATGTCGAGCCTCGCGTTCCAGGTCCTGCAGGGCAAGATCTCGCCGGCGCCGGGCGGCAGCGCCGTGCCGATGTGGCTGCGCAAGGTCGTGCTGCGCGGACTACAGGTCGACCCCGACAAGCGCTACCCCGGCATGCCCGCGCTGATCGCCGATTTCACCCGCGACGACGGCCTCAAGCGCCGCCGCGGCTGGTTCGTCGCCAGCAGCGCGATCGCCACGCTCGGCCTCGGCTTCGGCCTGCGCGCCTCGGGCCCCGTCATCGAGCCGCCGTGTCAGGGCGCGCGCGACCGCCTCGCGGGCGTCTGGGACGCCCCGACGATCGCCGGCCTGGAGAACGCCTTCCGGGCCTCCGCGC
>JAYUXQ010000994.1:0-7917 GCA_043752905.1 Nannocystis sp.
GCCGACCAGCGCCAGGCTGCCGCGCATCGGCGGGGTGACGTCGACGGTGGCGTCGAACCCGAGTGACATGTCCCCGAGGACAGCCGTGCCGGTGATCCGCGCGGAGTGCTCGAGGTCGCCGAGCGGTGCGGGGGAGGTCTGGGTGGTAAACCACGAGATGCCGTAGTCGAGCATCGCCGAGCGTACGTCGCCGGGGCGCGCCTCGATGTCGCCGAGCGGCTGGGCTGCCGGGTCGAGGGCGTCGATCACGGCGATGTCGGTGAACTCGCCGATCGCGACGGCGCACAGGTCGGGCGAGGCGGCCGCGGTCGCGCACAGGTACACCGGGCCGACCGCCACGTCGGCGCGGGTCAGCGTGACCTGCCAGTCGCCGACCGCGAACGCCTCCGCGGGCGCGCCGGTGGCCACCAGCGGGTAGTGGAACGGCTCGGCGCCGGTCGAGCCGCAGGCGGCGACCAGGACGGTGCCGCAGGCGGCGACCAGGACGGAGCCGCAGGCGGCGATAGCGATACCGAGCGCGGTTGTGGCGGTGCGAAGGGACATGTTCAAAAAGACAGGTGGAGTGTCGGGGATGGTCAGCGAGCGATGGCGAGCGTGGCGGTTCGCGTGGACATGTTCTTTTTTTAAAAAGACAGGGTGAGGGTGCCGAGGACGGTGAGGGGGGGGCCGGCGGCGAAGTGGGGGGCGGGCAGGCGCGAGGGGACGGGGTTGGTGCCCCAGTCGGACACGAAGGAGTAGACGCTGGCGGCGTAGCGGCGCGCGAGCAGGTTGTAGGCCTCGACGCCGAGCTCGACGTACGACCAGCGCAGGCCGGCGGAGGCGTCGAGGAGGTGCAGCGGATCGGAGAATTGTCCGTACGGGAGGGGGCGCGAGGAGAGGTAGCTAAAGCCGGAGCCGACGCGCAGGGCGAGCGGATGCTTGCCGAGCTGCGCGAGCTCCTTGTCGACGCCGAGGTCGCCGCGCACGACCACGGGCGGCACGTAGGGGAGCAGCTGGCCGGCCACGTAGGTGGGGTTCGGGTTCTCGACGGTGGCGGGTGGCGGGGCGGTGAGCACGGCGTGCACGTAGGTGACGGAGGCCGCCGCGGTGAGCCAGGGCCACGGGCGGGCGATCAGCGAGGCGACGAGGCCGCTGCGTCGCGTCGGGCCGATGCGCTCGAGGCGGGCCTCCTCGGGGTCGAAGGCGAGGTCATTGGCGAGGAAGGTGCCGTAGCCGGCGGCGGTGAAGTGCACGGGGCGGCGCCACTTCGGCGCGAGGCGGACGCCGCCCTCGACGCTGTGCACCTTCGTGAACGGGGCGCGCTCGCCCTCCTCGAGCTGGCGGGCCTGCGGCGAGCGGTAGCCCTGGCCATAGGCGACGAAGGTGCGCAGCCACGGGAGGGGAGTGACCTCGATCGCGGCGCGCGGGCCCGCGGCGACGCCGGTGGCGGTGCGGCGATAGCCGACGAGGTGCGAGGCGACCTGATAGGGGGCGATGAAGTTGCCGAGGCGGTCGTCGACGTCGTAGTGGAGGACATCGGCGCGGGCGCCCCCGCGGACCTGCACGTACTTGCCGAGGCGCACGTCGAGGTCGACGAACATGCCGATGTTGGTGGCGAGGACCTCGGCGTCGACGCGGCGGTCCCAGGTCTCGTTACTGGGGGCCTGGAGCAGGTTCTGGCTCTGCGAGATGCGGTGGATGCGGGCGCTGCTGCCGAGCTCGACCGCGGCGGCGAAGGCCTTCGCGGGGCGCCACCAGCCTGTCCGATGGGACAGGCGAAAGCCGCCGCCGAGGTCGCGGTTCTGCTGTTCGATGAGGTCGCCGCGGCCGACCCACTCTGGCATGACCATGCCGCGCTTGAGGTAGCCGGTGAAGTTCTCGCGCGAATGGAAGTCGACGAGCGCGGCGTGGACGGCGAAGTGGGTGCGGCCGCCGGCGCTGGCCTTGCGGGTCAGCTCGAGGGCGAGCTGGCCGCGTGCGGCGGAGGCCGACTGGGCGCTGGCGGTCGGGTCGTCGTAGCGGTCGTAGAAGCCGACGGTGCCGGAGGTGACGTCGTCCTGGCGCAGCACGCCGGCCGTGCCCGCGCGCGCGGCGTGGGCGGCGACGTGCAGCTTGCCCTCGAGCTGGCCGGGGCCGGAGAACGCGAACTGCCCGAGGGCGGTGCCGGACAGGCCGCCGCGGTTCTGGCCGAAGCCGCTGGTGCGACGCACGGAGGCGGCGGCGAAGGTCTCCTCGGACTGGCCACGCGGGGCCCAGAGGGCGAGCTGGCGAAAGGTGCCGAACGACCCGCCGGTCGATCGCAGCTGCATGCCGCGGCGCTCGACGCCGAGGTCGAAGTCGATGCTGCCGGCGACCGCGAAGTCGCCCTGATGCGGGTCGTACACGCCCTCGGTGACGCGGATCGACCGGACGACCTCGGGCAGGATGAAGTTGAGGTCGGCGTAGCCCTGGCCGTGCAGGTGCGAGATCTGGTTGATCGGGACGGCGCCGACGGTGAACTCGATGTCCTGACCATGGGCGGCGTTGAAGCCCCGCAGGAAGATCTCGTGGGCGACGGCCTCGCCCTCCGGGCGCGAGACGTACACGCCGGGGGCGCGGGTCAGGAGGTCGCCGGCGCTCTGGCGAGGCGCGGCGGTGAGGACCTCCCGGTCGAGCACGAAGTCGCTGGCGGCGCGCGAGGGCGGGGGCTGGCGGCCGCGGGCCTCGACGTCGAGGACGCCGTCGGGGCTGGCCGAAGGGCCAGGTGAGCGGGTCGAGGGGACAGGTCGGATGGCGGCGACCGGCGGCGGCGCGGTGGGCGTGCCGGCGGCCGGGGTGGTCGGGGTGGTCGAGGTGGTCGGGGTGGTCGGGGCGGGAGTCGGGCTGTCTGTTGGGACAGGTGCGGCGAGCGGCGGGGCGAACACGAAGGGCACGCGGATCCTCGCCGCGACGGCGACGCCGTCCTGCAGGGCCGCGGTGAACCGCCACTGGCGTACGGCTTCGAGGGCGGCGGCGTCGAAGTCCGGGCCGCCGCTGCGGGCGACGGTGACCTCGCCGACGCGGCCGTCGGCCTCGACGGTGACGAGCAGCTCGACGCGTTGCTCGAGCTCGCTGGTGGCCGCGAGCGGGTACACGGCGTCGACCTGCTGCAGCGGCCGCGGCGGGACCACGGCCGGCGCGGCCGCGGCGACCCGGCTGGCCAGCGCGGCGCACAGCAGGGCGCCGCCGAGGGTCCGGAGCGGGCGGCGCGATGGGAGGTGGGCGGCCACGGGCTCTCGGTCGTAAAACGAAAGCGAGGGCCGGTCAAGCGCAAGCCGGCCGTTATTGACAGGGGATGTTTGTTGCAAGTCGATTGCAAGAGCAGGCGAAACTTATTGCAGCCGCATTGCAAGTGCAGGCCACGGCACGGGGCGCGTGCGGAGCGGGCGGCGCTGCGAGGGTGCGGGTCAGCTCTCGCCGGGGCCGATGCAGAGGCCGTCGCGGCGGGGGTCGCCTGCGCCGCTGAGGGCGCCGCTGGGCGAGCGGGCGACGGTGTGGCAGCCGCCGAAGAACATGTTGCGGTCGGCCCACGAGATCAGGCGGGTGTCGGCCGGGAACACGCGGGCGAGGTCGGCGACGGTGTCGCCCGCGAAGCCGCCCTCGAGGTTGAGCAGGCCGGTGTCGGCGTGCATGCGCGGGGCGCCGACGGCCTCGGCGAGCGGCATGTGAAAGTCGACGAGGTTGCTGAGCACCTGCAAGATGGCGCTGCGGATCCGCTTCGAGCCACCGCTGCCGGTGACGGCGAACCAGCCGTCGTCGCGGGTGATCGCGGTCGGGGACATCATCGAGGACAGGCGGACGTCGGGGGTCCAGCCGTGTGGGCCGGCGGGGTTGACGTCGTCCTCGCCGAGCATGTTGTTGAGCATCACGCCGGTGCCGGGGACCAGCGAGCCGTTGCCCTCGCCGTTCGACAGGGTGACCGCGGCGGCGTTGCCGTGGGCATCGATCACGCTGATGTGCGTGGTGCCCTTGTAGGCCGCGCGGGCGCTGGCGAGCTCGGTGAGGAGGGCGTCGGCGTGGCCGCCGAAGATGTGCTCGCCGAGCAGCTCGTCGAGGCCGTGCGCGGCGCGGGCGTCGACGGTGCGGGCGAGCACGCGAGCGAGCACGCGCAGGTGCTCGGGCGAGCCGAAGGCGACGTTGGTGAGGTCGACGCGCGACAGCAGGCCGAGGCCGAAGGCGATCAGGGTGCCACCGGCGGACGGCGGCGGGTTGGTGGTGAGGGTGGCGTCGCGGTAGCGCAGGGTCAGCGGGGTGCGCACGGCGACGCGGTAGTTGCGGAGGTCGTCGTGGGTGATGTGACCGCCGCGGGTCCGACACTGCTCGACGATCGCGTCGGCGACGTCGCCCTCGTGGAACAGGCGGTCGCCCTCGCGACCGAGGTGCTCGAACAGGGCGCCGAGTTCGGGGTTACGCAGGAGGTCGCCGCGGTTGAGCGAGCCGCCCTCGGCGTTGCCGAACAGCGCGCGCGTCTCGGGCTCGCCGAGGTAGATCGGCGCGACGAGGGTCATGAGGTAGGCCTGGAAGGGCGTGACCTCGACGCCGGCGTGGGCCGCCGCGACCGCGGGCGCGAGGATCTGCGGCATCGGCATGCGGCCGAGGTCCGCGTGGATCGCGAACAGGCCGCGCACGAGGCCGGGTGTGGCGGCGGTGCCGGGGCCGATCTGGAACTCTTGCTGGGTCGTGCCCCAGTCGGTGACCACGGGGTGGGCGTTGACCTCCTCCTGCGGCCGGCGCACGCGCGGGGTGTGCACGAAAAAGTCGTAGATGCGGGCCGGCGCGTCCGCGGGGCGGGCGAGCAGGAAGCCGCCGCCCCCCGGTGAGGCGAGCACGGACTCCGCGACGCAGGCCGCGGCGATGCCCGCGAGCGCGGCGTCGAAGGCGTTGCCGCCGGCGCGCAGGACCTCGGCGGCGGCGCGGGCAGTGACGGGGTGACCTGCGGCGACGCAGCCCTTGACTTCGTTTCGCATGCGGGTAACGACTTATAACGCGGGGGGTGCGGGGGCGCCAAGCTTGGCGTGGCGCGGGGGCGCCGCTATCCTGCGCGCCGCATGACACACCCCCCGGCACACCTGCATCCTGCGTCCCCGGCGGCGCGTCGTGAAGTGGTCCTCGGGGTGGTCGGCGGCTCCGGGCTGTATGAGATCGACGGGATGACGGGGACGAGGCTCGTCGAGGTGGACACGCCTTTCGGTCGTCCGTCCGACGCGTACACGGTGGGCGAGCTGCCGCGCGAGGGGCTGGCGCCGGTGCGCGCGGTGTTCCTGCCGCGACACGGACGCGGACACGTGTTGCTGCCGACGGAGATCAACTACCGGGCCAATGTGCACGGCTTCAAGCAGCTCGGCGTGACGCACCTGCTGTCGGTGTCGGCGGTCGGGTCGTTGCGTGAGCACATTGCGCCGGGGCACGTGGTCGTGCCCGACCAGTTCATCGACCGCACGACGCGGCGGATCGGCACCTTCTTCGGAGAAGGTGTGGTAGCACACGCACAGATGGGCGACCCGGTGTGCGCGCTGCTGCGGGCGCGGCTCCTCGAGGTGGCGCGGGCCGAGGGCGCGACGGTTCATGACGGCGGGGCGTGCGTGGTGATGGAGGGTCCGGCCTTTAGCACGCGCGCGGAGTCGGAGATGTATCGCAGCTGGGGCGCGAGCGTGATCGGGATGACGGCGATGCCGGAGGCGAAGCTGGCCCGCGAGGCCGAGATCGCCTACGCACTGCTGGCGCTGAGCACCGACTACGACTGCTGGCACGTCAGCGAGGCGCAGGTGTCGGTCGCCGATGTGATCGCGGTGCTGCACCGCAACGTCGCGCTGTCGCGGCGCATGATCTCCGCGCTGGCCGCGGGCCTGCCGCAAACGACGGAGGAGCTACCCTACCCGCGGGCGCTCGAGCATGCCATCATCACGGCCCCGGATCGGGTCCCGGCGGCCACCAGGGCCCGGCTGGACCTCATCCTCGGGCATTACCTCGGCTAGCGGTCCGCTGGTCGTTTCTCGCACCTGTCCCAGGAGACCTGTCTTTCATGAACAGCGCAACTTCGTCCCTGCTCGTCGTCGGTAGCGTCGCCATCGACTGGATCATCACCCCACACGCCGAGCGCGAGGAGAGCATCGGCGGGTCGGCGACCTTCTTTGCGATGGCCGCCTCGTATCTGTCGCGCGTGCGCCTGGTCGGGGTGGTCGGCGGCGACTTCCCGACGACGGCGGTCACCGACCTGCGTGACCGCAACGTCGACCTGACCGGCCTCGAGATCATCCCGGACGGCAAGACGTTTCGCTGGAAGGGTCGCTACCACGACAACATGAACGACCGGACGACGCTGGCGACGGACCTCAACGTGTTCGAGCAGTTCACGCCCAAGCTGCCGCAGGACTATCGCACCAGCGATTATCTGTTCCTGGCCAACATTCAACCGGGCTTGCAGGAGCAGGTGTTCACGCAGATGCAGCGGCCGCGGCTGGTCGGGCTCGACACGATGAACCTGTGGATCTCGATCGCCAACGAGGAGCTGCGTTCTGTGTTGCGGCACGTCGACGTGCTGATGCTCAACGACGAGGAGGCGCGGCAGCTTAGCGGCGAGCACAATTTGGTGAAGGCGGCGCGCGCGGTGCAAAAGCTCGGGCCGAAGAACCTGGTGATCAAGCGCGGCGAGAACGGGGCGCTGCTGTTCGACCGCGACGGCGAGATGTTCGCCGCGCCGGCGCTGCCGCTCGAGGAGGTCATCGACCCGACCGGCGCGGGTGACTGCTTCGCGGGCGGCTTTATGGGCTACCTGGCGCGCCCGGGCGTCGAGCCGACCGGCGCCAGCCTGCGCACCGCGATGATCTACGGGTCGGTGATGGCGAGCTTCTGCGTCGAGGGCTTCTCGTACGACCGCCTGCGCAGCCTCGACGCCGCGTCGATCCAGCACCGCTTCGAGGCGTTCTCGTCGCTGACGAACTTCGAGCGCGCCAACTTGCTGGCCTGATCCAGCTGGCCTGATCCAGCAGGCCTGATCCAGCAGGCCTGATGAAGCGAGCGGATCAATACTCGTAGGCGAGCTGGTAGTTGAGACACGCCACCGGCTCGCCCGCGGCCCCGGGGTCGCGGCGGACGGTGAGCCACAGGGTCGCGTCTTCATTAAAACCCTTGCAGTCGATCTGCGGGGCGAGTCCACCGGGGCCGCAGCAACCGAGCTGGCCGATCGGGGCGTTGGCCGCGACGCTGCCCTCGGGGCACTGCACGGTCGTGCCGCCCTGCTTGCACTGGAAGTAGATGCAGACCTGGAGGTCGTCCGGGGTGATCGAGACGGCGGGAGCGACCTTGCCGAACGCGAGGTCGAGGGTGTCGAGCGTGAACCAGTCGACGTCGCCGGGGCCGCCGAGCGCCTCGCAGGCGTACGCGGGGCCGTCGGTGTCGCTGCGCTGCGGGCGGGGGTCGGCGGTGCCCTGGGTCTCGTTGGGCTCGGCGGGGCTGTCGTCGAGGCAGGTGTCGCGCTCGGGGCAGGGCTGGCAGGTCCGGTCGGCGTGGCAAACGCCGCCGTCTGCGCAGGCGCTGCCGGGGGCCTGCGGGAGGTTCTCGGGGCCGGCAGGGGAGCACAGGTCCAGGGTGCAGCTGTTGTCGTCGTCGGGGAGGTCGGTGGCGTCGTCGACGGGGGCGCCCGCGCCTGCGCCGTCGCAGATCAAACCCCGGCAGTCGCCCGGGACGTCGTCGTCGCGCTCGTCGGCGACGATCGGGGTGTACACGCACTGTTGATCGACGCAGTCGACCTGCTCGCACGGCTCGGACGCGGGACAGTCGGCCGGATCGAGGTAGCAACCCGCCGTGCTGCCGGTGGTCGGGACGCCAGTCGCGTCGCTGCCGGCGACGCCGGTCGCCTCGGTCTCGCCGTCGCCAGCGTCGCCGAGCAGACCGCAGGCGGACAGCACGAGCGCGAGGCAT
>JAYUXQ010000995.1:0-3213 GCA_043752905.1 Nannocystis sp.
GACCCCGGCATGAATGCGTGGTGACCGGCGGGTCGGGCTCGCAAGACGGCCGCAAGGTCCGCTATCTTGGCGCCCGTGTCCGACGAGCTCCCGATCCCCGTCCCGCCCGATCGTGACCCGCCCGAGCTGACCGCCGTCCCGCTGATCCTGGGCGTCGTGCTCGGCATCATCTTCGGCGCCTCGTCGATCTACCTCACGCTCAAGGTCGGCCTCACTGTTTCGGCCTCGATCCCGGTCGCGGTGCTCTCGATCACCGTGCTGCGCGCGGTCAGCCGCGTGTTCGCCAGCCGCCGCGCCACGATCCTCGAGAACAACACCGTGCAGACCGCGGGCTCCGCTGGCGAGTCGATCGCCTTCGGCGTCGGCGTCACCATGCCCGCCCTGATGATCCTCGGCTACGACATGGACATCGGCCGCGTGATGATCGTCGGCGTGCTCGGCAGCATCCTCGGGATCCTGCTGTTCTCGCCGATGCGCCGGCCGATGATGGAGGACAAGCGACTCGTGTTCCCCGAGGGCACCGCCTGCGCCGAGGTGCTCAAGGTCGGCGAGCGCGGCGGCTCGTCCGCGCGCACCGTGTTCGGCGGGTTCTTCCTCGGTCTGTTCTACAAGCTGGCGATGGCCGGCGCCCACCTGTGGCGCGAGGTCCCGACCCAGCTGTTCGGCAGGACCTTCCCGAGCGCCTCGGTCGCCGCCGAGATCTCACCCGAACTGCTCGGCGTCGGCTTCATCGTCGGCCTGCGAGTCGGCGGCATCATGCTCGGCGGCGGCGTGCTGTCGTACCTCGTGCTGATCCCGATGATCGCCTTTTTCGGCGGATCGGGCGACGCCGTCATTTTCCCCGGCACCAAGCCGATCAGCCAGATGGACATCGGCGAGATCCAGCACGCCTACGTGCTCTACATCGGCGCCGGCGCCGTCGCGGCCGGCGGCATCCTCAGCATGGTGCGATCGATGCCGTCGATCTTCGGCTCGCTGCGATCCGGCCTCCACGCGCTCGGCGCTGGCGCGAGCAAGGTCGTCGCGCTACGCACCGACCGCGAGCTGCCGCTCAAGTTCGTGCTGCTCGGCGCCCTCGCCGTCGTCGTCGCGATCACCCTCTCGCCCTACTTCGCGGTCGGCATCCTCGGCGCCGTGCTGATGACCCTGTTCGCCTTCCTGTTCGTCACCGTCTCCGGTCGGCTCACCGGCGAGATCGGTTCGAGCTCGAACCCGATCTCCGGCATGACCGTGGCGACCCTGCTGATGACCTGCCTGATCTTCCTCGCGGTCGGCTTCGTCGGCCCCGAGCACCGCCTCGGCGCCCTGACGATCGCCGGCGTCGTGTGCGTGGCGGCCAGCGTCGGCGGTGCCACGGCCCAGTCGCTCAAGACCGGCCAGCTCGTCGGCGCCACGCCGCGCCGGCAACAGATCGCCATGCTGATCGGCAGCGTCACCTCGGCGCTCGTCATCGGCTTCACCCTGCTGCTGCTCAACAGCGCCAGCACCGTCTACACCACCAAGGACGACGCGATCGGCCTGCAGGTCCCCGCCACTCTACCGCTCGGCCCTCCCGAGCCGATCCACGGCCCCGAGGCCCTGCAAGACCCCGCCAGCTATCGCGTGCTGCACCTGCCCGGGCTCCAGCACGGCATTCCTGCCGGGAAGTACCTCGTCGGCGACGACGACCGCATCAAGTACCTCGTCGACCCCGGCATCAACGGCCGGATCAAGCAGCGCGACGACGGCACGCCCGTCGTCAAATACGACGCCCCCAAGGCCAGCCTCATGGCCCTGATCACCGACGGCATCCTCACTCAAATGCTGCCGTGGGTGCTGGTCCTGCTCGGCATCATGATCGCCGTCACCCTCGAGCTCGCGGGCGTCGCCGCCTTGCCGTTCGCGGTCGGTGTGTACCTGCCGATCTCCGCGTCGGCGCCGATCTTCGTCGGCGGGCTCGTTCGCTACTTCACCGACCGCCGGCGCACGCAGGCTCGCCTCGCGCGCGGGTTGCAAGTCGAGAGCGAGCTCGAGGCCGAGTCGAGCCCCGGCGTCCTCATGTCGAGCGGGCTCATCGCGGGCGGCGCGATCGCGGGGATCGGGCTCGCCCTGCTCGCGCTGGCCCCTTCCATTCAACAGGCGATCAACCTCGGCGCACATGGATACGAGCTCGGCGACCTCGGGGCCACGCTCATCTTCGTCGGGCTGACCTTCGTCCTGTTTCGCGTGGCCGACCGGAGCTGAGGACAGCCCCTCCCGAAGCTGTCCTCGCGGACAGGTGCACGACGTACCGCCGCGTGCGCGACGCTCAGCGGTCGCTCGCCAGCGGGTCGGCGATCGCGAACACCTGCACGCTGCCGTCCGCGTCGCTGGCCCACGCGAGCAGCCCCGACGCGCACCAGTCGGCGGCGAGCGCCTCGAGGTCGGTGTGGCCGAGCACCCGACCCGGCACGCCGCCGCGCCGCAGCCAGTACCAGGCGTGCGCCCCGAGCGTCGCGTAGCCGGCGACGTAGCAGGCCATCAGCTCCGCGATCGTCTGCGCTTCGCAGCCGGCCGCGACGAGCGCGGCACGGGCTCGCTCCGGCTCGTGACGGGGAAGCGGCGGCTGCCCGCTGACGCGTGGCACGATGCCCGGCAGGGACGACATCCCGCGCAGGGGCAACGACGACGTCCCCGACCAGCTCGACACCGGTGCGACGAGGGACGTCGTCGGCAGCGCCGCGGCCGGTGCAGCCTCGCCGTCGTCCGGCCCGCCATCTGGCGAACCACCGCTCGCCGGCCCGCTGTCCGGCCCATCGGGCCCGGGCGCGCCGACAGCGAACGCGTGCGTGACTCCGTTGGCGTCGACGGTCCAGTAGCGCCCGCTGAGATGCAGGTCGATGCCGGCCTGCGTGAGGTCGACGTAGTCGGCCCACTGGTCCGGGCGGCTGGGGTCGAGGCAGGCGTGGGCGAACGCCTCGACGCTGGCGAAGGCGCCGAGGTAGTCGCCGTGATACGCGAAGGGTCGGACCTCCGGCGGGAGCTCGGCGGGCGGCGGGGTATGCCGGTCACGCTCGCCGCGGCGGTTGATCCGGCCGTCGTTGAGGCGCCGATGAAAGTTGCGAAACTTCCGCGTGATCGCGTCGACCTCGTCGAACAGCGCGATCGGGTCGGCACACTGGCTGGCCAGGCTGACCTGCTGCAGCCGGCCCAGCGCGACCGTCATGACCTCGTGCACGTAGCCGCTGGTGGTCA
>JAYUXQ010000996.1:0-3212 GCA_043752905.1 Nannocystis sp.
GGGGTGCTGAGCTTCCTGGGCGTGCCCTTACGGCTGGCCTTCTTGGGCATGGGGTTTTATACCATGGCGGCTGCCCGGCACGGGGGGCAGGCCTCAGCCACGCAGGGACGCGCCGGTGGACGCGTCGAACACGTGGAGGCTGCGCGGCTGGAGGCGCAAAGTGTCGCCCTTTTTGACGCCGCAGGCGGTCTCCAGGCACAGCGTGATCGGGGTGGTGCCGAGCTCGCCGTGGATCTGCAATTCCGGGCCGAGGAGCTCGACGAGGCCGGCGCGGACGGTCAGGCTGGCGGGCGCGTCGCCTGTCCGCAGGGACAGGTCGTGGGGGCGCACGCCGAGGACGATCGCGCGGCCGTCGGAGAGCCCGGGGAACACCGCGCGGTCGAGCGGGACGGCGCTACCGTCGGCGAGGCGGGCGATCGGGTGGTCGTGCTCGTCGCGCTCGGCGGTGGCGGGCAGGAAGTTCATGGCCGGGCTGCCGAGGAAGCCGGCGACGAAGCGGGTCTGGGGGAAGTCGTAGACCGCGAGCGGGCTGCCCCACTGCTCGACCTGGCCCCTGTTGAGCACGAACATGAGGTCGGCGAGGGTCATCGCCTCGACCTGGTCGTGGGTGACGTAGATGCTGGTGGCGCCGAGCTGCTCGTGCTGCTTGCGGATGTCGACGCGGACCTGCGCGCGCAGGGCGGCGTCGAGGTTGGAGAGTGGTTCATCGAACAGGAACAGCTGCGGGCGGCGGACGATCGCGCGGCCCATGGCGACGCGCTGGCGCTGGCCGCCGGACAGCGCGCGGGGCAGGCGGTCGAGCAGGGGTGTCAGGCCGAGCATGGTGGCGACCTCGCCGACGCGGCGGTCGATCGTCGGGCCATCCGTCTTGCGCAGCTTGAGGCCGAAGGCGAGGTTGTCGCGCACGCTCAGGTGGGGGTAGAGCGCGTAGGACTGGAACACCATGGCGATGTCGCGGTCGCGTGGTTCACTGCGGGTGACGTCGCGGTCGCCGAAGAAGATCTGTCCGCTGGTGACCTCCTCGAGGCCGGCGAGCAGGCGTAGCAGGGTCGACTTGCCGCAGCCGCTGGGCCCGACGAGCACCGCGAAGGCGCCGTCGGGGACCTCGATGTCGACGCCCCTGAGCACCTGGATGGTGCCGAAGCTCTTGACCACGCCGCGACAGGAGACCGCGACCATGGGTTACTTGACGTCCCCCTTCGGGACCAGCAGGAGGCCGGTGACCGGCGCGAGCGTGAGGTCGAGGGTGCCGTCGGCGGCGACGGTGTAGGCGGCGTTCTTGCCGTTGAGGACATCGACGAGCACGGCGCCGACGGGGGCCGAGACCTTCATGGTGGTGCCCTCGAACTTGGTGGTCGAGCCGTGGACTTGGTTGGTGTTGAGGACGACGAGCGCGTAGGTGTTGGTGTCGCCGCCGGTGCGCTCGAAGGCGAGGATGCCGGCGTCGGGCTCGTCGGCGGTGTGGGCGGTGCTGTAGACGACCCTGGCGTCGCCGCGGCGCAACGCAGGGTAGGTGGCCCGCAGCGAGATCAGCTTCCTGGTGTAGAGGAAGCTCGGGCCGGTGGTGTCGTATGCGGGCGGGGTGGTGTCCTGGCCGAGGTAGGGCAGGGGGCGCCACATGTCCTCGCGGTTGCTCGGGTCGTTGCCGCCGCGAAACTCCTGCTCGGTGCCATAGTAGAGGCAGGGGATGCCCTCGGCGGTCATCAGCAGGAGCAGCGCGTTGTGCAGCAGGGCGCGCTGGCGGCCGGGCGACTTGTCGACCTTGTTCTGGCTGGCCCAGTACAGCAGGCGCGCGACGTCGTGGTTGTCGATGAAGTTGACGAGGACTTTGTGCGGGGCGATGCCGGCCGACAGCGCGGGCGCGGTGGTACCGTAGTTGATCGTCTTGTTGGCCCACAGGCCGGCGATGCGGTCGGTGCTCTGTGCATCGAGCATGACGTCGCGAAAGCCCTGGTAGTGCTGCGGGAAGTAGAACGCGGAGTCGAGCTGGTCGCCGGTGACGGCCGGACCGTCGTCGCACTTCGGGTCCGGGGTCTCCGGCATGTCGTTTTTCGTAAATTGGCCGACGAGCGCGTCGTTGCCGTCGAAGGCCTCGCCGAACATGAAGAACTTCTTTTTGCCCTGTTTGTCGAGCCGCTGGCGGACGCGTTGCGTGAAGAAGCGCCAGAACTCGCGCTCGACGTGCTTGACGGTGTCGATGCGAAAACCGTCGGCGTCGGTGAGCTCGATCCACCGCGCGTAGCTGTCGACCATCGCCAGCTTGACGTCGCAGCGGGTGGTGTTGACGTCCTTGAGGCCGCCGGGGAAGTCGCCCATCAGCAGCTGTTGCGGGTCGTCATAATTGAAGGTGCGGCCCTTGCGGTTGTAGGTCTCGGCGCGACCAAATAGCGCCGGCATCGGCGTGATGTGGCCGGTCTTCGGGTTGTAGGGGAAAATGATCGGCGCGAGGCCGGCGGGGCCGAGCGAGGTGAAGGCCTGTACGCCGGTCGGGTTGAAGTCGGGGTCGTACTCGGTGACGTGCGTGAAGCCGGACTGGTCGAAGCCGGGCGGGACCGGCGAGCCCTGCGGGCGGGTCCCGGTGCCCTGCAGCTGGATGTCCGGGACGCCGTTGAGGTTCATGTCATAGAAGAACATCTGGCCCATGTGGTTGGTGACGATGTCGATCACCACCAGCATGTCGCGGTCGTGCGCGGCGCGGACGAGGCTGCGTAGATCGTCGAGGTTGCCGAAGTGGGCGTTGGGCTGCGTGAGGTCGACGGCCCAATAGCCGTGGTATCCGTCGACGTTGGCGTCGGTCTCGATGTTCTTGATGACCGGCGAGATCCACAGGGTCGTGACGCCGAGGTCCTCGATGTAGTCGAGCTTTTGCTCGAGACCCACCCAGTCGCCGCCGTGGTAGCGGGCCATGTTCTCGCGGTCGAGCAGGTCGTTGTTGCCGTCGCTGCCGTCGGCGAAGCGGTCGATGAGCACCTGATAAATGACCTCGTCGCGCCAGTCGCGGGCGTGGGTCGCGAGCGCGACCGTGTCCTCGAGGGTGTCGAAGTGCAGGCAGGCCGGCGCGGCCAGGAGCGTCCAGCTCGCCAGGATCGTGCGGGGGATCCAGCTCGCTCGGAGCGTTCGGTGGGTCTTACGATGGATCATGGCTTGCTCTCCTGCTCTCGTCGGGACGCGGGGTCTGCCAGCAGGGCGTGTTCGGGAGGTGCGGTCGGTGA
>JAYUXQ010000997.1:0-3203 GCA_043752905.1 Nannocystis sp.
ACCCTCCTCCCGGCTGTCCTCAAGTTCAGGTGCTAAATACATGACCATCGATCGGCGAAAGCTGCGCTGGAACGGCTGGGGCCTCGCCCACGCCACCTTCGACATGGGCCACCACGAGCGCGCGGTGTGGGACTACATCGCAAACGCCCTCGGCCGCGAGCAGCTCGCCCGCACCCCCGCCGTCGCCTTGCCCGACATCTCGCTGCCACCCTCGCGCCTCGACGAGACCACCCTCGCCGCCCTGCAAGCCATCGTCGGCGCCAGCAACGTCAAGACCGACCGCTACGAGCGCGCCTTCCACAGCCGCGGCAAGAGCTACCTCGACCTCATCGCCCTCCGTGCCGGTGAGCTCGGCGAGCACGTCCCCGACGCCGTCGTGTATCCCGGCACCGCCGACGAGGTCCAGAGCGTGCTCGACCTCGCCGTCTCGCGCGAGCTCGCGGTCGTGCCGTTCGGTGGCGGCTCGAGCGTCGTCGGCGGCGTCACGGCGCAGCGAGGCCGACGCGCCGCCGTGTTGACCGTCGACATGACGCGCATGCATCGCTTGCTGAGCATCGACGAGGTCTCGCACACTGCGACCCTCGAGGCCGGCGTGTACGGCCCCGAGCTCGAGCGTCAGTTGCAGCTGCGCGGCTACACGCTCGGTCACTACCCGCAGTCCTTCGAGTTCTCGACCCTCGGCGGATGGATCGCCGCGCGCGGCGCCGGCCAGCAGAGTAATCGCTACGGCAAGGCCGAGAAGTGGCTCCTGGGAGCCCGCCTGGCCACCCCGCGAGGCCCCTGGCAAACGGAGCAGTTCCCGGCCTCCGCCGCCGGTCCGAACCTCAACCAGCTCGTGCTCGGCAGCGAGGGCACCCTCGGCATCATCACCGAGGCGACCGTCCGCATCCACCCCGTGCCCGCCGCGCGGGACTACCGTGGTTACCTGTTTCGCTCGTTCGCCGAGGGGGCCGCCGCGGTCCGGGAGGTCGTACAACGCCAGATCCCCGTGGCGATGCTGCGGCTCTCCGACGCCCACGAGACCCACTTCCTGCAGAGCTTCTCCGCCGCCCAGCACCCGCCGGGCCGGGCCACTCGCCTCGGCGCCAGGGTCGTCGCGTGGCGCGGCTACGGCGAGGGCCGGTGCCTGTTGCTCGTCGGCCTCGAGGGCGAGCAAGAGACCGTGCTCGAGTCGCAGGCCCGGACCCGCAGCGTGTGCGCGCGTCACGGAGGCATGTCGATCGGCGCCAGCCCGGGTCGCAAGTGGTACGCGCGGCGCTTCGGCATGCCGTACCTGCGCGACCCCCTGCTCGACCGCGGCATCGCCGTCGAGACCCTCGAGACCGCGACCCGCTGGTCCAACATCGAGGCCCTACACGATGCCGTCGACGCCGCCATCCGCCAGGCCCTCGCGGCCAACGCCGCCGACGAGCGCGCCCGCGCGATCGTCATGTGTCACATCTCCCACGCCTACGAGGACGGGGCCAGCCTGTACTTTACGATGGTGTTCCCGCAAAAGCTCGGCGACACCCCGCAGGACGCCGCCATCCATGCGCGTGGTCAGTGGCTCGCGGTCAAGGCTGCCGCCACCGAGGCCATGATCGCCGGCCGTGGCACCATCACGCACCATCACGGCGTCGGCACCGACCACGCCCCCTGGCTCCCGCGAGAAAAAGGCCCGATCGGCCTCTCCGCCATCGCGGCCGTCAAGGAGGACCTCGACCCCGCCGGCGCCATGAACCCCGGCAAGCTCCTCGACATGGTCTAGCAGGTACTCGCGGGCCTCCGTGTCGCGACCCATCTTCGACAGCGTCGTGGGACCGTCGGATGATCGGCCGCGAGCGTCCTGCGATGCGCCGCGAGGGCTCGCTGCAGCTGGTCCAGCGCCTCCGGCAGCTTCCCCTGCCCCGCCAGCACCAGGCCGATCTCCTGGAGATCCGAGCCGACCCACGGGTGGTCCTCGCCGCCGTCGCGCAGGTGCATCACCAGCGCCCGCTCCAGCTCCGCCAGCGCCACTTCGCGGCGCGCCAGCGCCGACAGCTCCCGCCCGCGCATGTCATACAGCTCCGCCATCGTCGGGTTCTTCGACGCGCGCGTGGCCGGCCTCGAGCCCGAGACGAGCGAGCTCGCCAGCAAACTGGTCACGATCGTCGGCGAGCGGCTCGAGCGGCCGGTCGAGGGCATGATCTGGGCGCGCCACGCCCTCGCGGCCGCGCGCCGGATCGGTGATCCGCTCGAGGAGGCCTATGTGCTGCGGACCCGCGCCGCGGTGCGCATGCATCAGAGCGACCGGCCCGGCGCCGCGGCGGACCTGCAGCGAGCGCTCGAGCTCGATGGTCAGGATGCCACGCCGGACCCGCTGCGCCTCGCGTCGGCGGCACGGGCGATGGGGACCCTGCGCCGGTTCGAGGGCAAGCACGCCGAGGCCGAGGCGCTGATGCGTGAGGCGATCGAGCTGCGCGCCGGGGTGCTGGGCGCGCAGCACCTGAGCACCCCGGAGGCCCGCGAGATGCTCATCCGAGCCACCCACGGCATCCCCAGGCTCATCAGCCACATCCTCCGCGTCTCCCTCATCCTCGCCGACGAGCGCGGCCAGAGCTCCATCGACCCCGTCATCGTCCACACCGCGACCCTCCTCCTCCACCTCGAGGTGGCCAAGCCCATCGTCATGCCACCGCCCAGACCCCGCTCGGATCGCGACCCAAGATCACGTGGACAAGGTGACCCGGCACACGACGTCAGGTACGCGCTCGACCCAGGGGTGCCTCGGTGGCCGACGCAGATGATCGGCGCGACCGGCGCGTCGACGGGCCGATCGCCACAGCAGCGCCAGCATGAGGCCGTATGACCCGGCGACGATACGTGCTACGCCGTGCCGCTGCCCAGTACATAGCCAGCAACCACAGTGGCGACAACTCCCAGAAGTACATTGAGAGCACACGCAAGAAAGAATTTAACAATACTTGAACCATTCTGTTTCTTGAACTCCTCAAGTACTTTTTTGTCGCCAGAGGTGATGCAAATGCATGAGGGCTCAACATGTGAATCGATGGCTCTCTCTGCTTGCTTCCCAATAAACTCAGCGACTGTATAAAGTGTCAGAACCGCAGCTAGAGCAGTAATCTGAAAGCGCGCCAAAGCATCGTTTCCCGCTCCCGCGGGGAGAAATTTATCGACTGATAATATTGCAACCGCTAATCCGGCCGCGCCAAACACAACTTTGG
>JAYUXQ010000998.1:0-3202 GCA_043752905.1 Nannocystis sp.
GCCCGCGCTGGGCCGCTGGACCGCGCCAGACCCGTACTACCTCCTCAACCCCGGCGCCAACCTCGAGCGTCCCGGCGAGCGCAACCTCTACCGCTACGCGGGCAACAACCCCGTCCAGCACATCGATCCGAGCGGCCACGGCTGGATCTCGTGGGTCATCAAAGCCGGCGTTCGGCTCTACAAGGGCGCCGACAAGGCGGGCGAGGTCGCCAGCGCCGTCGAGGACATCTCGGTCGTCCTCAGCCCCGAAGCGGGCTTCGGCGCTCGCGTCCTCTCGGCCGTCTCGCTCGGCACTGAGTACCTGCCGGTTAGCATCGGCGACATCAAGGACGGCGCCCGCTGGCTACGGGGTTCGGACAAGGTCCTGGACGCTGCATCATCTGCCCGCGCTGGCGAGCGCTCGGCCTGGGACACCGCCCGCGAGCTCAGCTCAGGTCAGCGTTCGGCGCCAACTCTTGGTTCTGGTGGCGGCGAGCGTGCGAGCCGCGATTTTCTTCCCCGTGGGAAGGCGACGATCTTGGAAAGAAACCGCACGAAAAATAACGGATCGACGTTGTGCGAGAACTGCGGAATTCCGGTGATCAAACCCCAAAAGAGCATGAAGGGCGTGACTCCAGCAAAAAACGAGTGGCAGTACGACCACATCATCCCGAAAAGCCAACGTGGGGATGGTGAACCAAGCAACGGTCAACTACTCTGTCGCGGCTGCAACCGGCAGAAGGGCGCCAAGTGACCGATCAAGACCATGTCAAGCTCCTGTTCCGACTTGAGCGCGATGCAGACGGCTATCCCCCTGTCGACGTGGAAGGGATCTGGGCGATCGTGCAAGCGAACGGCTCGTACGAGATCGACAACATCCCATTCTTCGCGCTTGGGGTGGCTGTGGGCGACGTCGTGAGCGCGAAGCGGATCGACGACGAGTTCTTCTTCGAGAAGCTCTTACGGCCTTCAGGTCACAGCCTCGTCCGCATCATTGTCTACGACGAGGCCGAGGTTCCCAAGCTGTGCTCCGAACTCAAGGCTCTCGGCTGCGATCTGGAACTTGACGGGACGCTCGTCGCAGTGGACGTGCCAGCCGAGGTCCCATACACGCCGATCTGCCGCCTCCTCGAGGCGGGTTCGGACGCCGAGCGCCTGAGCTTCCAGGAAGCGGTCTTGTGCCACAAGATCGAACCTTGAGCCCCACAGCGGCCAGCAGCGAGCGAGCAGACGGTCTCTTGGCCACCGTGCAACTTCGCGCTACACTCGGCGGCGATGGCTCCGCGACGCCTCTGTCTCGCCGCTCTGCTCACTGGGCTTGCCGCGTGCAGCGACCCGGGCAATTCGTCGTCGGGCTTCACGACGCCGGGCGTGACCACCCTTCCGGGTGACACTAGCTCGGGCGAGTCGACCTCGACCGATGGCAGCTCGACGAGCACCTCGAGTAGCTCGGGGAGCGGATCCGCCGATGGAAGCACTGGCTCGTCATCGACCACAGGCGCCACGTTCCCGGACATGGGCGCGATGCCCGACTTCGGCGGCCCGCCGATGGGCTGCAAGGGCAAGATTGACTTCCTGTTCGTCATCTCGCGCGCCGGGGACATGGGTCCGGCGCAGGACCAGCTCGTCGCGGCAGCCCCGGCCTTCATCTCGACCATCCAGGCCGAATTCGACGAATTCGACGTCCACATCATGGTGGTCGACAGCGTGGAGGACTGGTGGGTCAAAGATTGCGAGCTCATGGCTTGCGGCACCTGTGACATCGACCCGGACTATCCCTGCGGCTACAAGCCGAGTGTCTGCGATGAGACCGTCGGTGCCGGCACGGTCTTCAACGCCGGGCCGAACACGATGGACATGCCCTGCGAGCTGGGCGAGCACCGCTACATCACAAAGGACACCCCTGACATGAAGGGCGCCTTCGAGTGCATCGCCCGCGTCGGTACCTGGGGCAACAACGCCATGGGCGACGCGCTCATGGCCGCCGTGAGCCCTAAACTCAACGCGTCCGAGCCGAATCCGGGTGGCTGCAACGCGGGCTTTCTGCGAGACGATGCTCTCCTCATGTTGACCATGATCGGGCCCGAGGACACCAAAGTAGGGGGATCGCAAGGGAAATGGCAGGAATGGCGGCAGGCCGTCGTGGACGCCAAGCACGGCGATCTCAACGCGATCGTCGCTCTCGGGATCATCAGCGGCCCCACCTGCGTGCCGCAGCCGGATCCTGAGATCCGACTCTGCAATCTCATCCCATCCTTCCCGAACAGTATCCTCGAGCATTTGACCCTCGAGGACTTTGGGGACGCCTTCGACAAGGCCGCGGTGCTCGCCCTGGACGCCTGTAGCTCGTTCGTGCCGGGTTAGTAGGGGTGCAACTTCACGACGCCTGCCGCGAGGACGTCGCCGTCGAGGTAGTAGCCACCCACGTAGATCGAGCCGTAGAGATTGAGCGCGAGCCCCGTGGCCATTTGGATGGTGCTCGGGGCCCCCTGGTACGTCCACGTCGGATCGCCGACGCCGGGCTTCCACGCCTGCACCAGTAGTCCCTGCTGCATTTTGGATGCCTGGGCGGCCACGATCACCTCGCCCGTCGGGCTCGCCGCGACGTCCCACACTGTCAAGGCCGAGATCGCCTGCTCCCCGACCAGGGCTCCGCCGAGCGAAAACCACTGGATGACGCCTCCCGTCGGGGTGCAGGGGGTCACCTTGGCGTCGCAGGTGTAGCCGACCGCCGTGTACCCACCACTGCCGTCGGGTGCGACCGCCTCGTATCCGCTCTGCCATGCGGGCGAGGCTGTCGCCACGACTTCGGAGAGCGCGGCGCCATTGACTCCAAACTCCACGGCAAAACCGCGGCTGAAATCCTTTGGCTCGTTTACGTCGTGCCGGCCGAAGACTTCGCCCACGACCACGATGCGATCTTCGATGAACGCGCAGTCCTTGGTCCGTTCCTCGGAAACCTTATTTCCGACCTCGTACACCCACGGCACGGTCCACCCGTCACTGACCGGCGGCAGCCATCTGACCCACGCATCCTCGGCTTGGAGTGCCGGTCGCACGCCACACAGGAGCAGGTCGCCCGCGGCGTTCACGTCGAGCCCGCGCCCAAACTCCTGGAAGTCACCGACCTGCGGCGCGTCCAGCTCTATCCCATCGGGATCCAGGTGGAAGAGTTGCCAGCGGTTGACGTCCTCGACCACAGTGTTGACCAGGACCCAAAGCG
>JAYUXQ010000999.1:0-3199 GCA_043752905.1 Nannocystis sp.
GATGGGCCGCGGGATCCTCGACCGCGGGCGCTGGGCTGAACCACACGAGACCGGCGGACGACCGCTGCCGGCGACGCGCAGGCTCGCGGTGCCGTTCAATTTTCCGAGCTGGGCGCTCGGGCGCTTCACGGTGCAGGCGTTCAACACGCTGTATTACTGGAAGCACTTTCAGCGCGCGCGTCACGGGCTGCGGCACCCCGACAGCTTCTTTTATCCGCTCGACGCGATCCTGCACTGGAACCGGATCTACGGGCGTGGAGGGTTCACGCAGTATCAGTGCGTGCTGCCCGACAGCGCCGGCAAGGGGGCTGCGCGGCGATTTTTGGAGCTGCTGACGTCGCGCGGCGGGGCGTCGTTTCTGTGCGTGATCAAGGACTGCGGGGCGCAGGGGCAGGGGCTGCTGTCGTTCCTGCGGCCGGGGATCTCGATCGCGCTCGACATCCCGGTGCGCGACGACACGCAGCGGCTGGTCGACACGCTCAACGAGCTGGTGATCGCGGAGGGGGGCAGGATCTACCTCGCCAAGGACGCGTTCACGCGCCCGGAGCACTACGCGGCGATGGACCCGCGGCTGCCGGAGTTCACGGCGTTGCGCGACCGCTGGGATCCGAAGCGGACGATCCGCTCGGCGCAGTCGGTGCGGGTGTTCGGCGACCCGCCGTGAGCCGTGCTAATCAGGGGCCCATGAAGGTCGTCTTCCTCGGGGCCACCAGGGGCATGGGCCGCGCGCTCGCCCGTCTCCTCGCCGAACGCGGCGACCGCCTGTTCCTGCTCGGCCGCGACGTCGAGGAGTGTGAACGCAGCGCGGCGGACCTGCGGGCCCGCGGGCGCGGCGAGGCGGTCGGCGTGGGCGCATGCGACCTGGCGGAGCCGGGCGGGTTCGCGGCGGCGCTCGATGACGCCGACGCGGCGCTCGGTGGCTTCGATACAGTGATCGTGACCGCGGGGCTGTTCGCCACGCAAGATCAGCTCGAGGCGGACGTCGAGCTGGCGCACCGGCTGCTGACGATCGACTTCGCGAATACGGTGGTATTTTGTGAACACGCGCGCAAGCGCATGCTGTCGCGCGGAGGCGGGACGCTCTGCGTGTTCTCCAGCGTGGCCGGCGAGCGTGGGCGTAAGCCGGTAATCATGTATGGGGCGGCGAAGGCAGGACTCTCGAGGTATCTCGAGGGGCTCGATCATAAGTTTCGTGCGCAGGGGCTGCGGACGATCTGCGTGAAGCCAGGGTTCGTGAAGACGGGCATGACCGCAGGCTTGAAGCCGCCGCCGTTCGCGGGGGAGCCCGAGGCGGTCGCGCGGGCGGTGCTGCGGGCGATCGATCGCGGGACGCCCGAGGTCTATGTGCCGGGGATCTGGGCGCATGTGATGCGGGTCATTCGCTGGTTGCCCCGGTTCGTGATGCGTAAGATCGGGTTCTGAGGGCGTATCGGAGAGCGCGGTGCGAGGCTGTTGGGGCGGGGCCGACGGACGGCGGGTCCGATCTGCGGCCATTTTAAAAGGGCCCGGAGGGGCCCTGTTTGGTCACGCGAGCGAGGGGAGCGTCAGAGGCTCTTCTTGATCCACTCCTCGAGCTTGCCCTTGGTGCCGGGGTTGCCGACCTGCTTGTCGACGACCTCGCCGTTCTTGAACACGAGGAGGGTCGGGAGGCTCTGGATCCCATACGTGACCGCGCTCTTCTGGTTGCGGTCGACGTCGACCTTCACGACGCGGATCTTGCCCTCGTGCTGGTCGGCGATGGCGTCGAGGAAGGGCGCCATCGAGCGGCAGGGGCCGCACCAGGTGGCCCAGAAGTCGACGACCACGAGCTGGTCCCTGGAGGTGTCGAGGACATCCACCTGAAATTCGGAGTCGGAGGAAATTTTTACTTTGTCGGATGCCATGGTCGTGTGTTCCGGGATGCGGGTTTGTGGCCGGGGGCCGGGATGACCCCCTCGCGGCAGGCTGGCATGATGGGTCGGGTAGAGGGGTCGCGCAAGGTGTTGTCTACCGAGGGCCTGGGGGACTACCCTGGACGGGACATGCCACGGATCTTCGTCGCCCAGACCCTCGCCGACTCGTGGCTCTCCGCTGGCCGCGTGCAGCTCGAGCGTGATCTCCTGCGCATCTCCGATGTGGGGGGTGGCGGGGTGACGGACCTCTTCATCAACCCGGCGGTGTTCTTCGAGCGGATCGATGGCTCGGAGGCCGACGCGCACGACGTCGTCGGGCGCGTGAAGACGGCGCAGGAGCTGGCGCAGATGGGGGCCGATCACTACGAGTCCTCGGTGGTGATGGGGGACTACGCGTACACGGTGGTGCCGGGCTATCTGGCGATCCCGGTCGACGGCAAGGGCGTCGAGATCCGGGTCGATGCGAGCTCTTGGGGGCGCATCGTCGATCAGATGGAGTCGCTCGGGACCTGAAACATGATCGTCCTTTTCATCCTCGCGGCGCTGATGTACGGGGCAGCGTCGTTCGCGTATGGGCTCGACCCGGACGCGCCCGACAGCGCCAGCCGCTCGCAGGTGGCCCGCCAGACGTCGGCGCGCCAGCGCCGGGCGCACCTGCTGCTCGCGCTCGCCGGGGTGCTGCACTTTTGTACGATCGGTGCGCAGTGCGTGCGCGGGGAGCATCCCTTCGAGTCGGTGTTTTTGGCGACCAGCCTCGGCGCGTTGATCACGGTCGCGGGGTATTGCGCGCTGACGCTGGCGCGGCCGATGCACGCGCTCGGGATGGTGCTCGCGCCCGCGGGTCTGCTCGGGCTCGCGGTCGGCGTGATGTTCGGGTCGACCAGCGTGCATGACCCGCTGCCGGCGCCAGTGCAGAGCCTGGCGACGGCGCACATCGGGCTGGCGACGGTCGGGCTGGCCGGGTTCACGCTCGCGGCCGCGGTCGCGGGGCTGTATCTGGTGATGGAGCGCCGGCTGCGGCGGCGCCAGTGGAAGCTGCGACCGGGGGCGATGTCCCTCGCGGGGCTCGAGCGCCTGCATTATCAGATCGTGCTGCTCGTCACGCCGGTGTTCACGCTGGCGATCGTGACGGGGGTGCTGTGGACGCTGCGAGCCGGCGGGGTGGCCGGGATCGGGGCGCGCTGGGTCGAGATCGGGATGGCGGTGGCGGCCTGGCTGGCGAGCGTGTGCGTGCTGGTATTGCGGGCCGCGCTCGGGATCCGCGGGCGTAAGCTGGCCGCGCTGACGCTGCTGGCCTTCGTGCTGAC
>JAYUXQ010001000.1:0-3198 GCA_043752905.1 Nannocystis sp.
CTCCCCACGGTCGGCGCCGTCGAGGTCGGCGGGGGCGCCTTTGCGGCCCTCGCCGCGCCGGGCGGCCGCGGGCTCCTGATCACCAACGACTGGAACGCCTGGAGCCCGTCGATCCCGGGTCAGCCGGGGCCCGAGGCGGTGCTCAGTCGCGTCGAGGGGAGCACGCTGGTCCCGCTGTTTCGCTGGCCCGAGAATCAGATCCGCTCGGCGCTCGCGGCCGATATCGATGGCGACGGCAGCGTCGAATTTCTGATCGGCACCGGTCCGTATACGCGAAGGATCGTCGAGCTCGTCCCGACGGTCGACGGCTCATGGTCGACGCGCTCGCCCGCGCCACAGATCGATCGACGAAACTCCGATGTCATGGACTTGCTCGCGGATGACCTCGACGGCGATGGGCGTGTCGAGGTCGTCGCCGCGCTCGGGCCGTGGAACGCCTATGAGCTCCACCTGCTGCGTCACGACCCGGTGAGCGACACCTTGCGCACGGTCACCCGCCGGCGCCTCGGCAACATCAAGGGCGCCGGGCTCGTCCGGGGCGGCCTCCCGGGCGCAGGTCCCGAGATCGCTGTCAGCAAGACCGACGAGTATCCGAGCACCCTGGTCTTCCCGCCCGAGCGGCCCATCGGCGAACCCGCGGGGACCTACCTGTTTCGCTTCGCGGACGAGACGTTGGTTCAGACCGGCTTCGTACCGGCGCCACGCGTCGCCGCCGGCCAGCGAGTGATCGACAGCCCGCCGTTCATCGGCGATCTCGACGGCGACGGACGCGACGAGATCATCCTGTCCCGCCTGATCCTGGACGGGTCATCCTCGGTCGGGCGCGAGATGTTGGTGATCCTCGTGCGCACCGCCGACCGCGAGCTGACGCCGGTGGTGCTCGGTGAAGTGCGACCGATCGCGGCGCTCGACCTCGACGGCGATGGCGATGACGAGCTGATCGTCAGCATGGTCGACGGCGAGGACCCCGATCGCGTCTGGGTGCTCGGCAGCGGCTCGGCCGAGCTCCCGGTCGCGCAGGCGCAGGTCGTGGATACCGGCGAGCCGCTGCGGTCGCCGGACCCGATGATCGACCGGATGTTGCAGCACGCCGACGAGCTCGAACGCATGGGCCTCGCGCGCCAGTCGGCCGGCAACCTGGCGGCGATCGCCGAGCTCGTCGCCGACCCCGGGCTACGCGCGCAGGCCGAGCTGCGCGCGGCGGAGCGGTACGAGACGATCTACGCCGATGGACGCGCGGCCGAGCTGTTCGCACGGGCAGTCACGACACCGGCGACGGCTCAGCGCGCGAGCGAGGGCGCCGCGCGCACGTTCCTCCGACGAGGGCGCGTCGACGCGGCCGCCGCGGCCCTGGAAGCGTCGATCCAGGGCGGCGAGCACACGGGTCTGCTCGCCGCCGCCATCGCGGCGCTGCGCGAACGGCCCGGCGACATCGGCTTCGATCACCCGCTGGCAGCGTCCTGGCGGATCCGTCAGGCGCACGCGCTGCGCCGTGACGGCGCCCGCGGAGCCCTCCACGTCGACGCGGTGGTCCCCGGTGAGATCCTGTCCGCGCCGGTTCACTGGCCTGGTCGTGCCCTCGTCCTCGAGGTCGACCTCGACCTCACCGAGATCGAATATGGTGGCGGCCTTGCGATCGGCCTGCTGCGCGACGGTACCGCGCTGAGCGACGGAGAGAGCCCTGTCGGCATCGATATCACCACCACTGGCGGCGGCACGGCCCGGACCCACGAGATCGGGTGCATGCATCACGGCCACCGCACGGTGGCGCACATTCCCTTCGTGCTCGGTGTGCTGGACGACCGCCTCGGACGCTTCACGATCCGGGCGACGCTCTTCCCCGAGATCGACGAATGGACCTGCGAGGTCGTGCGCGGCTCGGGTGAGGTGCTCCTGTATCAGCGGGGCACCGGCGCCGGGCCCCAGGAGGCGCAGGCGATGCGACTCGGCATCGCCGGATCCGGGGACGGGCCAGCGCTCGTGGCCGCCGACATCCACATGATCCGGCTGCTCGGAGCGAGCCTCGCGGCGCCGGACGACCCCTCGGATAATCCCTTCGTGATCGCGGCCAGGGGACGGCTCGTCGAGGACGACAGCGTCGGCGTGCTCACGGCGCTTGCGCGGGCAGTGACGCTCGCTCCCGCGGATCGCCTGCTCGAGGCGACGGCCCTCGCGCGGCTCGGTCGCTGGGCGGAGGCCGAGCACGCTCTGACGCGTCTGCTCGCAGACGAGACTGCCCGGCCAGCGCTCACTCCGATGATCAGCGCCGAGCTACGCACGTCACCACGCGTCTTCGGGCCGCTGCTTCGCGGCGCCGCCGGGGCCCCCGAGTACCGCGCTCGCTTCGCGCAGGCCTGGCAGTACACGGTCCGTTATGGCCGCGACCCGGCCGCGCTGGCGACGGTATGGGCGGGGCTCGCCGAGCTGGATCGCGACACCGATGATTATGACGTCCTGCTGGCGCACGCCAGCGCCGCGGCGGGCCTCGGTCATCACGAAGCCGCGGCGGTCAGCTTCCGCGCGGCCCTGCGAGCGCTCGACGACCCCCGGCGCTATCGCGAGGACCGCCTGAGCGCGCCGGCGGCCACCGAGCGGATCGTCATTCACCTCGAGCTCGCTTCCCTCGCGCTACGCGGTGGGGACGAGGCGGCCGCGCGACGCGAGCTCGCGCCGCTGTTGACCGGCCCCGACATCGACCCTGCGGTCGCGGAGCGGTTGCGCGCGCGCGGGGACCTGCGTGCGCTCTGGGACCTCGCGCCCGGGTGAAGTCGGCGTCGATGCGTTACGCTTCGCCCTCGCCATGGAGCTACCTCGCGTCAGCCCGCTCGAAGCGACGTTGCAGGAGACCCTCGACGAGCCCGCCGGAGGCAGCAAGCGCGACGCGCGGGCCGACGTATCGGTGCTCGTGCTGCTGTGGTGCCGCGACGAGCCGGAGCGCCTCGGCGAGGCGGTCCATCTTCCGCGAGGCAACGACCTCTACACGATCGGACGGGCTGTTCGCGCCGACGACGACGGCGCGGTCCCGCTGCACTTCGGCCAGCTGCGTCCGGGCGGTCGTCTCGACACCGGACCGTTGCGCTCGCCGCATATCTCGCGGCGGCAACTCGGCGTCTCGCATGACCCGAGCGGCGGCCTGCGGGTCGAGCAGATGGGCCCCAACGCGCTGAAGCTCGACAGCCACACGATGACCTCGGGCGT
>JAYUXQ010001001.1:0-3197 GCA_043752905.1 Nannocystis sp.
GCGATGCACGGGTCGCGCATGAACATGAGGTTCGGGACTGGTCGCAGCGCCATCGGTCGGTCGTGAACGAGCTCCGCGTGCAAGCGCGTCAGGCTGTGCTTGGCGCAGGCGAGCTCGCCATAGAAAACCCCGGCGATGAGCCCCTGCGCCAGACGATCCGCCGGCCAGTCTTCAAGCTCGTCCGAGGCATGCGCGGCGCCCGTGCTCTCGCATACGCGCTTGATGAGCCGCTGCACTGCGGGTTTTGGGGCTGATTCGAGGGCGACCCGCAGCAGCTCGTCCATCTTTAGCACCTCCACACCTGCGGCGGCAAAGATGTCAGCCATGACGTCGTGCTCGCGTTGCGTCTCGATCGGCGCGAGCAGATCGTCGAACAACATGCCCTGAAGATCGTGTTGCGTCATGCGCACGATCTCCTCGCCGGGCCGATGGACCAGCACGCGTCGAAGGCGCCCGATCTCGCTTTGGATGGCGACCGTCATGGGTGCACGGATGCTGCACGAGCCATGGACTCGGCACAAGGCAGAGGGCCCGCGAGCCGCCGCGCGGACTACGCCGAGTTCGAGGTCCTCGACCCACCGGTCAACTTCTCGCTCAACGCCTCCGATGTCGGCGTGGGCCACGGCATGGGCCCCCAGCCCTTCGGGATCCAGGTCACGCGCACCCGCCACATGGTCGGCGCCTGGGAGTCTCGGCTGGAGGCCGCAGGGCCTCACTGGACCGCGCCGAATGCCGTCCGCCAACGCAGCGCAGCCAACACGACCAGCGCCAGCACGGAGAGCCCCGCGCCGATCGAGAACGCGAGTGTCGGGCCAAAACGGTCCCACATGATGCCGGCGAGCACGCTCGCCCCCAAGGTCATCAGGCCGCTCACGGCATAGAAGATGCCCATCGCCGTACCACGTTTCGCGCGCGGGGCGTGGTCGGCGATCAACGCCTTGCCGACGCCGTCGGTGAGCGCCATGTAGACGCCGTAGGATGCCATCAAGGGCCATAATCCCCAGGCATGCGTATCCGGAAGGAACGCGAAGCCGACGTAGACTCCAGCGTAGATCACCCAACCAATGGCGATGATGCCCCATCGCCCGAGCCGATCGCTCAACATGCCAGCCGGGTACGCCAGCGCCGAGTAGGTGAGGTTGTAGACCGCGTAGAGCATCACGACCGACCATGGGGAGTAGCCCAGGTCGCTGGCGCGAAGCAGCAGGAACACGTCGCTGCTATTGGCCAGCGAGAAGAGGCTCAGCAACATGAGCACTGACCAGTACGATCGTGGCAACGCGAGCCACCCGGTGGACGACGTGGCGTTCGTGCTCGGCGTTGCAACGCCGGGGGTCGCTGGCGAAGGCGGTGCGGCGGAGCCACCCGCGGACTCGTGTACGAAGATGGTGAGGATCAGCGCAGCCAGACCGAGTCCCGCGCCCACGCCGAAGATGGCGCGGTAGATCCACACCGGAGTTTGTGCCACCGAGCTCGCCGCGACCGCCACGTCACCCTGCTGTGGCGTCCCCGTGAGCCACCAGAGCAGCCACGCGGAGAGCAGCACGCCGACGAAGGCGCCCGCGGTGTCGAACGCACGGTGGAGGCCGAAGGCTCGCCCGCGTTGGTCCGCCGTCACAGCGTCGGTGATGAGCGCATCGCGTGGCGCGCTCCGCAGTCCCTTGCCAAACCGATCCAGGAGGCGTCCAAAGAGCACCAACGGCCACACCGTGGCCAGGGCGATGGTGGCCTTGCCCAGGACCGGGAGTCCGTAGCCCCATCGGATCCAGGGGACCCGCCCCGTGCCGGTGCGATCACTGCGGACTCCGGCGAAGGCGGTCATCACCGCGACCAGCAGCACCGCCGCTCCCTCGATCATACCGAGCTGGGTCCTGGACGAGCCGAGCACCCCGACGAGGAACAGCGGCAGCAGCGGGTAGATCATCTCGCCGGACACATCGGCGAAGAATGAGACCCAGCTCAGGAGCCAGACGGTGCGAGGGAGCGGGCGTGACTGTCGACTTTCGGCTTCCGACATCCGACGGGTGGCAGGCGTCACTTCCTTCATTGCGGCACCTCCGTCTGCCGGGTCCAGCGCGCTCGCGCGACCCGGTACCCACGCATGGCCTCGTCGAGGCGTCGACCGACTTCCATCAGCCGGCGCAGTGTGGCTGCACGCGCGACCACATCGAGTGTCCCTGCCTTGACCGCGACCTCGACCAGTTGCAGCTGGCGCTCAAGTATCTCGCGCGACGGGGCCAGAGTTTGCAGCACGTCGATCGCCGTGCGCAGGTCTGCATCGGCCGCGGCGACCTCGGTCGCGACGTCTGCCCGGGTGACGAGCACCTGCGCCTCGGCGAGCGCGATGCGGCCCCGGACGCGCGCCCGGCCCGCGGTCTGCCGATCTGCGATCGGGATCGGCGCGGCGATCGAGAACGTGAGCTCCTGGTCGGTCCAGCTCGCCGAGAGGCCGCTCGCTGCCGGCCCGCGAAAAGCCCCGACGCCGATGCTCCGGCGCCGGTATCCGTAGTCGACGCCGAGCGTGGGGCCTGCCCAGATCAGGCGGCGAAACGTATCACGTTCTTTCTGTGCGGCGTGGTGCTCGGCCTGGCGGGCACGGACGCGAGGATCCCGGTCCGCCATTTCCTCGGCCTGCACCGCGGGCGGCAACTCGGGCATCGCCTCCGGCTCGTCGGCCCACAGGTCCGCTCGCGCAGGTCTCCCGAGGAGGCGGGCGAGCCTGACCTGTCCGCGGCGAAGCTCGCCCCCGAGTTGCGTGGCGATCGCAACGGCCTGGATGAGGTCGAGGTCGGCAGCGTCGAGGTCGAGCTGATTTCCGGTGCCCGCCGAGAGCTGGCGGCGTGCGGCCCCGGCTCCGAGGCTGTACAGCTCGCGGAGCCGGTCGGCGCGGGTGACCTGTCGCTGCAAGAAGCCAATCTCGGCGTGGGCGATCGCAACGGCCTCGTCGAGCGCGCGCAGGGCGTCCTCGCGGTCATACCTGGAGCGGTCGCGGTCGGCCGCCGCCGACGCCCGGCGAGGCACCCATGAGCCCGTCACATCCACCGACCATCGCAGGCCGACGCCGATGTCGCGTTCGGAGGTATCCCCCCCGAGCTCGCCCGGCGCGACGTTGAAGTTGATGCTCGGATCGCGGCGCACAGCGCGTCGCGCATCGATCGCCAATTCTTCCGCGGCCTTGAGTCGCGCCGAGAACAGGG
>JAYUXQ010001002.1:0-3197 GCA_043752905.1 Nannocystis sp.
GATCGCGAAGCGGCGGGTGACCTCGCCGGTCTCGGGGTCGATGGTGTCGCGGTAGAGGCCGGCGAGGACCATCGGGCCGCCGTCGTGGCGGCGAAACCACAGCGGGCGGCGCTGCGGCTTCGGGCCGGTCCACTCGAAGAAGCCATCGGTCATGACGCCGCAGCGGTCGCGGGCGAAGGCGTCGCGGAAGGTCGGGAGCCTGGCGGCTGTCTCGGCGCGAGCGTTGATGAGACCGCCCGGTCGCTTGTTGTCGCCGAAGGGGCTCGGGAGGCCCCACACGCCGGGCCCGAGGACCCGGCGGCTGGCGGCCAGGACCAGCAGGGGGACGACGGAGGTGGGGGCGATGTTGTAGCGGGGCTGGTGGAGGTCGAGCAGGCGCGGGTCGATCTCCGCCGAGACGACGCGGGCGAGGGCGTCGACGTCGGGGGTGGTGAGGGTGAAGCGGCCGCACATGCGAGAGAGTGTCGCGCGGGTGCGGGCAGTTGGCTATCCTCGCGGCCGTGCGCGGCTGGCAAGACGGGGCGGGTGGGCTGACGCTGGCGCTGCGGCGCTCGCTGTCTCGCTTCGAGGTGCGGCTGTTCCTCAGCGTGTGCATCGTCGTCAGCCTGCTCCCGCTGCAGGAGGTGCATGAGCTCGACGGGCTGTTCCTGCTGGTGTTCGGGGTCGAGTTTTTGCTGCGGGCGGCGGTGGTGTTTCACGGCGCGGGCGAGGACGCCGACGAGCGCGGCTGGCGCTGGCCGACGCGTGGTGCGCTGCTGCTGCTGAGCTTCGACGCGCTGGCGCTGGTGTCGTTCCTGCCGCTGGTGGCGCACGACACCCCGTGGATGCGCCTGCTGCGGGTGATCCGTCTGGTCGCGCTGCTGAGCTACTGGGCGCCGGTGATGCAGGACCTGCGGGCGGTGCTGCTGCGGCGCGAGCGGTCGCGGCAGGTGCTGGTGATGGGGGCGATGGTCGGGCTGCTGTCGTTCATCGGGGCGCTGGCGCTCGAGCAATTGGAGGGTGGAGCGGGCGTCGTCGATTACGACGAGGACGGGATGATCACCGGCAGCGATCGCAAGTTCTTCGTGCACCTGTGGTGGGCGTTTCGCCAGATCCAGGACCCGGGGAACATGCTGGCGGCGCCGGGATCGGTGGCGGCGGTGATCGTCAGCGTGGTGCTGACGGTGTTCGGATTGCTGCTGGTCAGCTTCCTGATCGGGCTCGGCACCGATGTCGTGCGCGAGGTGATGACGGTCAGTAATCTGCGGTCGCCGGGGCTGGTCGGACACACGGTGATCGTGCACGTCAACGCGGCGACGGATCCGCTGCTGCAGGAGCTGGTCCGCTACTATCAGAAGTTGATCCCGGCGGGCTCGCTGTCACGGCGGTGGTTGCGACAGCTGATCGAGAACGCGCGGCGGATGGTGCTCGGATCGCGTTATGTGCTGGTCGGGCGCAGCGAGGAGCGGCCGGCGTTCCTGCGCCGGCCCGAGCTGGCGCATATCGTGTATCGGCCGGTGACGACGGCGGACCAGGACTTCATGGTCCGCGCCGACGTGGCGCGGGCGCAGCGGGTGGTGATCCTCGCGGACCTCGAGGTGGCGAACCCCGATGCAGATACGATCCACGCGCTGTTGATGATCCACGATGCGTTGCGGGGGCACGGGCCTGCCCCCGGGGTGGCGCGGGTGCCGGGGAAGCTGCGCGCATCCGACGGCCACCACACGCAGGGCCGCGGGCGCCTGTTGATCGCGGAGATCCTCGACGAGCGTAACCTGCCGGCCGCGTGGGCGGCGATCGACTACGGGGCGGGGGAGATCCGCGCGTTCGTGGTGCTCATCGAGCGACTGGTCGGATTATTGCTCGCCTGCGTGGCGCGTATCGACGGCATCGGGCCCGTGCTCGAGGAGCTGCTGACGACCCACGGACACGAGCTTTATACATGCTTCTTCGCGATGCCCGAGCTGACCTATCATGCCGCGACGCCGCCGAAGCTGCCCGGCGATTATGCGGAGGCGCTGGCGCTGATGCGGGCGCGGGCGTTCGTCAGGCCGCCGCGACGGTTCTCGGTGCCGGTCGGGTTAATATATGAGGAGGCCGATGCGCAGGGCTTCACGGCGCGCAGGGTGGTGATCGGCAACGAGGCAGGCGCAGGGGTCGGTGAGCGGGCATGGACGGGCTTCGTCGCGCTGGCGCCGAACTTTGGGGTGGTGCGCGACCTGTGCGAGGACCTGCGGCGTGGCCCGGATGTGAAGGTGTCATCTGCATCGTCATCGGAGCCCGAGCCCGAGCCCGAGGTCGAGACGCCGGGGTTCGTGAGCGTGCCGGAGCTGCCGCTGCGGCGGATCCTGGTGTGTGGGTTTCGGCCGGCGACGGTCGGGCTGCTCGAGGCGCTGGTGCTCGCCGAGCCGCAGGCGCAGATCCTGGTATTGCTGGATGACGAGGCGGCTTTGCAGGCCGCGACCGAACGCTTTCGCGAGCACCGAAGCCTCGGCGAATATCGCATGCTGACGCTGTCGCCCGGGAGCTTCGTGGTGCAAGACGATGGGACGTTCGTGTATCAGCCGCGGCTGCGCGAGGCGATGCAGTGCGGGCGCGTGCGGCTGGCGGTCGGGGACAGGAGCTCGTTGCTGCAATTCGTCGACCTGCCGCACGGCTTCGGGCACGCCGGCGACCTCGACCTGGCGCTGTTATTGGCGACGCGCCGCGAGGACGGCGACGCAAGGACGACACAGTCGCTGCTGGCGCTCGAGGTGGCGAGGTCGCGCGGCGGGCGGTCGTCGGGGCTGCGGGTGATCGCGGAGGTGGTGGACGCGGAGCTGTGCGCGCGGCTGCGGCGACGGGCGCGGCTGGCGGGCGACGACAAGGTGCAGGTGTACGCGCTCGAGAGCCTGCGCGCGGCGTTTCTGTTCCAGTCGGTGCTGGTGCCGGCGTTCAACCTGGTCTACGGCGAATTGATGGGCCCGTGGGGGCAGAGCTTCGCGCGCAAGCGGGTGGCAGAGCCGGGGCGGGGGACGTGCAGCTTTCAACAGCTGTCGCGGCGCTGCCTGGCGGACGGCGAGCTGCTGCTGGGGGTCGAGCGCAGGCGGCCGGACGGGCAGGTGGTGGTCGACCTGGCCGGCGGGGATGGCAACGGCAGACGGATCGACCTGGGGACGCTCGAGGCGATCTGGGTGCTGGCGGCGGATCCGTCGGAGGCGAAGCGGGGGAGCTGTGTG
>JAYUXQ010001003.1:0-3193 GCA_043752905.1 Nannocystis sp.
GAGGGCAGGCGCGGGCGCGCCGATCTGGGCCATGAACATCTCGGTCAGGGTCTCGGCCTTCCACAACGTTCGGCCGGCGCACGCCTCCCACAGGATCACGCCGAGCGCGTAGAGATCGACGCGCAGGTCGACGGCGCCGCCGACGGCCTGCTCGGGCGCCATATAGCCGGGCGTGCCGATCACGGCGCCGGCGCGGGTGATCGGCTCACTCGTGTCGACGACGGCGCCGGACTCACCGGACACGCGGGCGATGCCGAAATCGAGGACGCGCGCGTGTGGAGAACCATCGCCGCTGGTCTCTATCAACACGTTGTCGGGCTTGAGGTCGCGGTGCACGATGCCGGCCGCGTGTGCGGCCGCGAGGGCATCGGCGATCTGCGAGCCGATCTTGCAGGCATCGGGCCACGGGAGGGGCCCACGCGCGAGCCGCTTGCCAAGGCTCTCGCCGCGCACGAGCTGGATGACGAGGTAGGCGCCGCCCTCTGGCAAGTGGCCGAAGTCGAGGGCGCTGGCGACGTGCGGGTGATCGATCTTCGCGGTAGCGAGGGCCTCGCGAGCGAAGCGCGTCTCGGCCTGGCTGTTCTCGGCGAACTCGGCGCGGATCGTCTTGAGCGCGACCTGCTTGCGCAGCTTGAGGTGCTCGGCGACGTAGACGTTGCCCATGCCGCCCTCGCCGAGCAGCTCGACGATGCGATAGCGGCCGTCGATGACGCGGCCGATCCACGGCGGCGCGCTCACGGGGTCCGCGGAGTGGGTCGGCGACACGTCGCGGAGTATATCGAGGGTGACCCTGACACGCGCGCCTGCATCCGGTGCAGCGGCGTGACGGCGAGGCAGGCGGTCGCGGCCGGACGACCCGTGGATCGGGCCGCTGGAGGCCGCCAGAGGCCGGCCGAAGGCGCTGGCACGGGCGCTGCAAACAGGTCTGGCATGCGGCCCACGACCATGACGACCATGACGACCATGACGAAGGTGACGAAGGTGACGAAGGTGACGACCGGCCTCTCCGTCTCGGTCGTCGCCCTGTTCACCCTCGCGCCGCTCACCGGCGATCAGGGGTCGACGCGGACGACCTCGTTCTTGCCGGCGTCGGCGTACCACAGGGCGCCGTCGGGCCCGATCGTGATGCCCATGATGCGCTTGGCTGGCGTACCGAGGCGATCGACCTCGAGGCCGTCGAGGTCGAGGGCGACGATGTCGCCGGTGCCGTGCTCGGACACGAGGATCCGGCCGTCGTGCAGGGTGAGGCCCGAGGGCTCGCGCAGGCCGTCGGCGACGACCTCGAAGCTGGCGCCCTCTACGCCTGTGTACATGGCGCCGTCCATCTCGCCGGACAGCTTGCCCATGTCGGTGCCGCTGGCGGTGTCGAGGCGCATGATGCGTCCGCCGCCGGTGTCCGCGATGTACAGCATGCCGGTCACATGATCGACCTCCATGTGGCCGGGGATGTTGGCGGTGCGCGTGACGGTCGCGTCGACGTAGCGCTGGATGATGCCGTCGGAGTGGTCGCCGCCGCCGGGCCCGTGGTCGGTCTGGAAGTCATAACGGACGATGTTGCCGTGCGAACCGTCGAAGGCCCAGTACACGTTGTCCGTGTCGTGGGCGATGCCCATGCACAGCGGGCTCTGATGCAGCATGTCGAGGTGGCTGCCCTCGAGCGGGTCCGGCGGGACCGCCTGGTTGACCTTGGCAAAGATGTCCAGGTCGGCCGACCACAGCGTCGGGCCCATGAAGTCGTCAGGCTTTTGCGGCCCGACGTTCCACTCGTCGCGCGACTCCTGGCAGCTGGCGAATTTGCCGTCGACGCCGAACGCCGCCGACGAGACGTAGGCCATGAAATGCTGGCCGTAGGCGTCGATGCGGACCTCGGAGGTCTGTTGCGCGGTGCCGGGGTCGAAGAACAGCACGGTGCCGTGGCTGAGCATGTTGTAGGTCCACAGCTGGTCGGGCGCGTCCGGGTGGAACGCGAGGTCGCGGACGGCGTCGAGGCCGTCCGCGGCGGTGCCGATGACGGTGAAGGTGGCGCCGAACTCGGGCACGACGTGGGCCTCGCCGCCAGTCGTCGGCACGGTGGTGTCGTCGCCGGCGGTGACGACCTCGCCGGTGCTTGGGTAGTCGCCGGTCGCGTCGACGGTGGTGGCGGTCGAAGTGTCGGTCGAACCGCCGGTCGAGTCGTCGCTCGCGTCGGTGCCGGACGATCCGCCTCCGCACGCGATCAGGAGCGGGGCACACAGGGCGAACGAGAGCCGGAGGCGCGTCGACATGGCCGCGAGCATACACGAGCCGGCGGCGCGGCGGCGCGCCGCGAGATCCGAACGGCTTTGCGGGTGTCGCCTATCGTGACAGCCGGCGCGCGAGCAGAAGGGTGGTGATGAGGCCCATCGCGCCAATGCCCGTGAGGAGCAGGAACACCTCATGATGGCCGGTGAGGCCGGGGCTGCGGTCGAGCAGCCAGCCGCTGACGGGCGCGATGAAGATCTCGGGCAAGAAGCCGATCATCGAGATCAGGCCGACCGCAGTGCCGGTGATGGCCGTCGGGACCCGCGCCTCGCCCATCAGGGCGAAGTACACGCCGCGGAGCCCGAACGCGGCGGCGCAGGTGACGGTGAGGCCGATCCACACGACGGTGACGGCGCCAGGATCCGTGAAGGCGAGCGCGCTGCTGCCAGCGACCAGCGCGCCGAAGCCCAGCAGCGCGACGCGGGTCGGACGGATCCTGTCGGCCAGCACACCCGCACCGAGCGCCGCCACCGGACGCAGCCACGCGATCGACACGATCGCCTGCGCGGCCTCGACCTCGTCGAGGTGGTGCGCGTGCATCAGGTACAGCGAATAGTTGTCGATGCCCTTGTAGGCGCAATAGGCCGCGAACACGATCAGGGCCTGTAGCCAGATCGCCGGCTGCACGAGCACCGTGCCGATGCGTGGCCAGTCGACGCGGGTGCTCGCGGGTGCGTCGTCGTCCTCGTCGATCACGAGCCACACCAGCGCCGCCGCGATGAAGGTGGCCGCCGTGTAGACGAGGATCACGGCGCGCAGCGCCTGCACGCGCTCGTCGCTGCCGGCGTGCCCGGGGTCACCGACGAACGCGGCCTGAAACGGGACCCAGGCGAGCGAGGCGAGGCCGGCGGCGAACAGGCCGCGGCCGCCGTCGAGCGCCCCGAAGGCGGTGCCCTGGCGCCCGGGTCCGCCG
>JAYUXQ010001004.1:0-3192 GCA_043752905.1 Nannocystis sp.
TGGCGCCCGGGCGCCGTGGAGGACGCGGGCGATGTCGTCGGCGGTATCGAGGACCTCGAGGATGCGCATGCGGCCGCCGCACTTGCGACAGAGGGTGACATCGAGGGCGAACACGCGGGCGAGGAGCTTGGCCCACCCGAGGCGGCGCGGGCGCGGCGAGGATTCGGTGTCGTCGTCGGGCCTGCCGTTGGCGGAGCCTGCGAGGCCGAGCGCGAGGTGCTGCCCAGGCGTCGGGACGGGGGAGGGCGCAATGATGCGAGGTCGGAGATGATGGCGATTTGCGAACACACCGAAGTATCTCGTCATGTGAAAGCCCGGCGGCGGCACGAGGGCAGACAACCGTGCGATGAACTTGTCGGCGTTCATGTCGGCATGGGCAGCGCCGCTGCGCCATGCGGCCTTGAAGTGGACACGCACGCGGCCGTCGGGGAGCGCCTGGACGGCATCGTGGGCGAAGGGCGGGCGTGGCAGATATCGGCAGACCCGCTCGAGCTGCTTGCGGTCACGGCCGTCGACGGTGGTCGCGGCGTGGAGGTGCATGCCGAAGGCGGACTCGGTCAGCGGAGGCCTTGCCGCCACCTCGGGCGGCGGTGCCAGGTGAGGCCCGGCGAGCCCGAGGTGCACGCAGGCGGCCAGAGCGGGGTCAAGGTCGAGGTGGTCGTCCTGAGCAACGGCGGCGGCGGCTTTGTGGACCTGCGCGAGCACGGCCGTCATCCGCTCGGGCGTCGGCGGGGACGCGGGCAGGAAGCGCACTTCGCCGCCTCGCTCCTCAAAAGCCCCGTCGACCGTGGCCAGCAACACCTGGTCGTAGCCCAGACGCACGGCCAACGGCCCCGTGAAGGATAGGACCCATTGTCGGTAGTCCACCGTGGGCAGCACGTGGTCGACCAGAAGCGCCGCACCTTCGGCCATTCGCCGGCCCATGCCAGGGCGGACAACACCCGCGGTTTTTGCACGCAAAGGGCACAAGGAGCTCGTCGCCGCATTTGCGGCACGCCGTCCGCATGAAGCCCTTCTCGAAGTCGCCGCACCCGCCGAAGCCCTCGAGCTCGGCCTTCACGAACTCCGGCAGCGGACCCTGCCCGCTTTCCTCGAGGCGCGCGAGGAAGCCCGGGAGGTGCCGACGCACGAGCACCGCCGCGTCGCCGTCGTGGGTTTGGCGCGGGACGTAGGTGCCCGGCCGTGCGCATGCGGGCATGACGCCCGCCCCTGCATCCGCGCGACCACGCGACCGCTCAGGAAGCCGGCGAGATTGCTCCGGAACGCCCCTGTGGCACAGCCGTCACCCGGCCCACGGGCGGGCCACCCTGGTCCGCCCGCTGGCACCTCGCGGTCTCTGCGATCTGTCCGGCGGTGTTACGCCCTCGACGGGACGTAACGAGCTGGTGAATCCGGACGCCGTCAAGCAAGTCGCCACGCTGGTGCCCGCAGCAAGCAAGACCATCCTCCAAGCCTCCTTCGGATCAGGCTGACGTTTGGCGCAACACGGGGCAATCTTCACCACGTCACAATCACTCCACGGCTCGCTAGACATGTTCGCCGTGCGTCGGCGCCGGCGATGGTACACGGGCGGCCGGTCAGTAGTGACTGCCCATCTGCGAGAAGAACCACACGATCGCGGCGATCACCCCGCAGGAGGCGAGCACGGCGGTGACGGCGAGCCCCGTCCCGACGAGCCGCGGGTTGCGGTGGACCTGCACGATGGCGAGCACGCCGAGGAGCAGCGACGTCGGGACGCACGGGGTCATGAGCTGGAGGAACAGGCTGGTCACCGGGTTGACGAGGCCCCACGCGCCGCGGATCTGCCAGTCGAGCGCCATGCTGAGGAACGCGAGGACCGGCGGCGCGACGGCGAGGATGAACGCGACGACGGCCAGCCGGGAGCGCCGCGGCTGCGCCACGGGCGACATGTCGAGTTTGGACGAGTCTTTCACGTCGGCCATGACACCACGACCGCGGGTGGGTGGCGGCTCATGGCGTTCGGCCTTCCCGATGCGACCCGCGTAGTATTCTCACACAGGCAAGAGCGGGATCTCCCGGTTCTCGCGCATGCGTGCAGAGGGTCTCCGACCGCGGAGGGACAAATTGCAGCTCGCAATAACGCTGCCGTCTGTGTGGCCTTCCGCTTCATTGAACAGCGTCGGCTCCCTCGAATCCAAAATTTCGCGGCTCAATACCTCGCCCGTACGTGCCCCTGTCAACGCTTCGCCTTCGGCCTCACGGCCGCCGGTGCATGACTCGGGGACACCGTGGATCGCTACTCCTTCGGTGTGGGGCTCTTGCATCCTTTCCTTCCTGCCGGTTTACCCCGGCGCACTCAACGACTTTGAGACACGGGTATTCGAAGTTTAGTGTGCATCGGTCTCGGAGATCTGGGTCGGGGGCAGCTCCTTGGGAGGGTTGATGTAGACGGCGGCTGGAGGCCGGCGTGCGATGGGAGCACCGCGAACGAAGCGCTCCGGGTGGGCGGCGTGGGCGGCGTCGAGGGTGGCCCTGCGGACCTCGAGGACGGCGTCGATGCGGTGGTGGTGGATGTCGGAGGGGGTGAAGAAGGCGATGCCGGAGTGGCGATGGTGGTTGTTGTAGTGGTCGACGTGGGCGCTGCAGTAGGCGCGGGCGCGTTCGTAGCTGGGGAAGAAGTCGGGCCGCGTCGGCGCTGCGCTGCGGATCCTGGCCGTCGTCAACACGGATCGACTCTGGCCTCACGATACCGTGATTTGTTGGACCTCGGTACGAAGGATCGAGCTCTAATCCATTGATCTCGGTGGCTCTCCCGCGCTTGACGAGGCTGACAGCAATATCGGAGGTGTGTACTACGCCAGGGCGCGTACGACGAGGCGCTGGGGTGGTACCGGAAGGCCCTGGCCATCTTCGAGAAGACCCTGGGGACCGAGCACCCAGACACCGCTCGCGCCATGTACAACATCGGAGTTGTGTACGCCAATAAGGACGCGTACGACGAGGCGCTGGTGTGGTACCGGAAGGCCCTGGACATCTGGGAGAGGCTCGTGGGGGCCGAGCACCCGGACACCGCGCTCGCTATGAACAGCATCGGATCCACATACCATCGCAAAGGCGCGTCCGGCGAGGCGCTGGTGTGGCACCGGAAGGCCCTGGCCATCTACGAGAAGACCCCGGGGACAGAGCACCCGGACACCGCTCGCGCCATGCATAACATCGGAGTTGTGTACG
>JAYUXQ010001005.1:0-7867 GCA_043752905.1 Nannocystis sp.
GCGCGTGCCAGCACCGCCGCGAGATCGAGGATGAGCTGTCCGCCCCACGCCGCGGGCGCGAGCACCCAGTCGCCTGTCCACGGCCACAGCAGACACCCGATCGTCCCGAGCGGCGCGACCCACAGCGTGAACACCGGGACCGCGACGAGGTTGCTGACCACGCCCCACACCGCCGTGTGCCCGAAGTGCAGCAGCCCGATCGGGCAGGTCGCCCACGTGATCTGCCAGCTCTGCGCCAGTAATCCCGGCGTCGAGCCACCGGGTGCCACCGGCCGCAGCAGCACCGCCATCGCCACCATCGACAGCTGAAAGCCGGGGTCTCGCGCCCACGCCGGCCACCACGCCAGCAAGCCCGCGGCCGCCAGCGCCAGCGTCGTCATCCCGTGCGCCGGCCGACCGCACAACACACCGAGCTGCACGAGCGTGAACATCACCGCGGCGCGTACTGCCGGCGCCGCGGCCCCCGTCAGACCGACGTACGCCGCCACCGGCAACCACGCCAGCATGCTGCCCAGCGCCGGAGATCCACCGAGCAGCAGACCCATACGCAGCAACGGCGCCCGCAGCAGCAGGGCCGCGACTGCCACGTTCATCCCGCTGACCGCCACCAGATGTCCGAGCCCCGACCTGCGTAGCTCGCTGCGCGTCGCGGGCGGCAACGCGGCCGGCAAGCCGAGCACCGCCGCGAGCACGAAGCCGCGAGCCGGTTCACCGCGCGCCGCCGCTTCACCGGCGTCGCGCAGACGAGCGACCGCCGCCCAGTAGCCGTCGGGTGCGCCGCTCGCAAGCCACAGGTACTCCGCGTGGAAAACCGGCCCGGCCGATCGACCCTGGCCATCACCCGGCCAGCGCGACGCTGCGGGCGAGGAGAGATCTCCGGCCGAAACCCACAGCAACTGTCCCTGCGACAGAGGACAGCGCGCGGGATCGACCTGCAGACTCCAGCGCTGGGTGCTCCCCACCGGCCGAACCTCCACGTCACAGCGGGCACCCCTCGGCATGCTGGCCCCGCTTACCTCCAGCTTTACGAGGCCCGTGCCTGCCGGAAAGGGCCCCTGCGCTCGTGCCGCCAGCCCGCCATGAACCCGCCCACACAGGCCGAGCGCGAGCGCGGCGACGGCTGCTCGGATCCGCCCATCAAGCCCGGGGAGCACGGCCACGGCGGCCAGCACGGTCACGACGCCGACGATCGCCAGCGCGCAGCCGGATGGCCCCTGCGCGAGCCCGAGCGCCGTACCTGCGGCAAAAACGAGGGCCAGCAACAGGGTCGTCACGCCCCGGGATTCGGCAGGCGTCCCCGACCCGTTGCGCGACAGCACGCCTCGCGTGGGTGATCCCGCCCGGAGCACGCGGAGCACATCACGAAATTGCCAGCGCCGGCCGCGAGGCCATACACTAGGCCCAATCGTGCTGCTGACGAAGATCTGGGCTGCAATCCTCGCATGCCTCGCGACGGCCTTCCTCGCGGGGATGTTCCTGTTGTCCTTTGGCACTGCGGGTGGGTTCACCGAGGCCGATCGTGCGGCGCTGCAGGCGACGACCGAAGCCGGCGTCGCCGCGCTCGCGGCGGAGATCCAGGCATCGCCTGTGTCTCGCGCGCCGGCGATGCTGCAAGACCCATCGCTGAAACAGGCCCTTTTCCCACCGCCGGTGCTGCCAAAGGATGGCACCTCGATGGACGTACCGACGGCCCTGAGCAACGTCGCCAACACCGGCCTGCTGCAGGACCACCCGCAGATGACAGTCGCGCTGTTCGACAGCCGCGGCGCAGTGGTCGCTTCACACGGCGCCGAGACCGAGAAGATCGTCGAGGTCGCCCGGCTGCCCGCGTACGCCAACGTCAAGCAGGATCAAGAGGCGCAGTTCTCGGCCACGCTCGGTGGCTCGCTCGAGGTCGTCAAGGTCTCCGAGGCGCTGACCAACGGCACGCGCCTGGTCGCGATCCATCCGCTCGACCTCGGCGCCACCTCCTTCTTCCGCCAGATCCTCGGCACGCGTAGCCCCGCCGCGCTCATCCGCGGCAACGCGACGCTGGAGAACGGCACGATCAACGCGCAGAACATCGGCGACGCGTTCACCAAGTTCGCGTCGGAGCACGCCAGGGATGCGCCCCCCGTCGGCGCGTCCGTCGTGCACCGCGTCGGCGAGGGCACCGGCGCCCGCATCGGCGCCGTCGGTCGCGTACCCGGCCCGGCCGGCACCGGCGACGACGGCACCCTGCTCGTCGTCCTCTCCGACAAGACCGCCGCCGCCGGCCAGAAGGAGCTGCTGCCCGCGCTGCGCGAGGCCACCAACAACGGCATGACCGGCGAGCACTGGCTCGCCCTCATGTTCGTGCTGGCCCTCAGCCTCGCGCTCGCGCTCTACCTCCCGAACATGGAGATCACCGGACCGCTGCAGCGCCTGACCGCCGAGTTCAACGCGATGCGTAACGGCACCCAGCAGCAGCTGTTCTACGACACCTACGGCAACGGCCCGGTCGGTGAGCTCGCCAAGGCCGCCCACCAGTACCACGAGGCCCTGCGCTCGAGCCTCCAGGCCCACGAGGGCGTCGCCGACGAGGGCGACGACAAGGGCCGCAACTCGCGGCGCGTGCAGGCCGTCAACCAGACCCGCAGCAACCGTCGCGTCCCGCCCGGACGCACCGGCGCCGCCTCGCAGCTCCCCGACGCGCCCGCCATCGAGGAAGCACCGACCACCTCGCATCCCTCCGTGGCGACCCCCGCGGCCGGCGCCCAGGGCGGCCGCGGCCCCGGCTTCTTCACGATGCCCGCGACCAAGCCCCTGCGCTCCCGCGAGACCGTCATCGGCAACCTGATGACGATGGACAACGACCCGTCGCAGCCCGAGCCGGCCAAGGACGACGCCGTGCGCGAGGCCTACTATCAGGAGGTCTTCGAGGAGTTCGTGAAGTTCAAGGTCGAGAACAACGAGAGCATCGACAACTTCACTTACGACAAGTTCGCCACCAAGCTGCGCGCCAACACGGCCGAGCTGATGAAGCGCCCCGACGTCAAGGACGTGCAGTTCTCGGTCTACATCAAGGACGGCAAGGTCGCCCTCAAGGCCCGCGTCGTCCGCGGATAAGCCACCGGGTTGACCGGGCCCGTGAGCGGCCCCAAAGTGACGGCCGGACCCGCAAGGTCCGGCCGTTTTCATTTTTGAAGAGAGCACCATGGCCATCCTCAAGGTCGCCCAGATCGGTCACCCCGTCCTGCGCCAGCAGGCCCGCCCCGTCACCCGCGAGGAGCTGCGCGCGCCGGCCTTCCAGGCCTTCATCGACAGCATGATCGACACCATGCATGACGCCGCTGGTGCCGGACTCGCGGCCAACCAGGTCCACGAGCCGGTCCAGGTCTGCGTGATCGAGGTCAAGGACAACCCGCGCTACCCGTACAAGCCGAACATCCCGCTGACGGTCCTCGTGAACCCCGTGCTCACGCCCCTGTCGGAGACCAAATTCGAGAACTTCGAGGGCTGCCTGTCGGTGCCCGACCTGCGCGGCATCGTCCGCCGCTTCGTCGAGATCCGCGTGCAGGCGTGGGACCGCCTCGGTGAGCCGATCGACGCCGTCATCCGCGGCATCACGGCCGGCACCTACCAGCACGAGTGCGACCACCTCGCCGGCGCCCTGTTCATCGACCGCGTCGAGGACCCACGCACCCTGTGCACCTGGAAAGAGTTCGCCCGCCAGCACGAGGCCCGCTTCCGCGAGCACGTCAAGGAGATCGTCGAGCACTACGGCTCCTGAGCGCCCGCCCGCTCGGGCACGCGACTCGCCGCCTCGGATCAGGGCTCGCCGAAGACCCATGACTTCTCCGTTGTCGGCCGTGATCTCGCAAAGCGTCGTGTCGATGACGGCCAGCCCCCCGACCCCATAGCGCCATCCATCACTCGTCCCCGAGCCCTGGTCCCGCGAGCGCCAGGATGAGAGCCGCGCCTCCGCGGCGATACAATGCGCCGTGTTCCTCAGGCCGGTCCCGCCGCCTTACGACCCGCTCGAGTGGGAGAAGCTGCCCTTCCCCGAGAAGGCGCGCCAGGCCTGCCTGTCGTGGGCGATGCAGGGCTACGGCCCCCCCCTTGCGATCTACCTCGTCTACGCCTTCAAGATCGCATTGTACATGTGGGGCTGGCTGCTGTGCTGCGGCCACACGCCGGGCATGGGCGAGCTCGCCGACATCGCCGTCTGGTGGACGCGACCGGAGGCGTTCCAGAAGGCGATCCTGTGGAGCATGCTGTTCGAGCTGCTCGGGCTCGGCTGCGGTAGCGGTCCGTTGACCGGCCGCTACCTGCCACCCGTCGGCGGCGCGCTGTATTTCCTCCGACCCGGTACCACCAAGCTGGCGCTGTTCCGTCGCTCCCGCTGCTCGGCGGGTTTCGCCGCGGCTGGCTCGACGTCACCCTCTACGCCGCGACGCTGACCCTCCTGGCGACGACCCTCCTGTCCGCGGTCCCCGACCCCACGCACCTGCTCGCGCTCGCGGTCCTCGTCCCCATCCTCCTCCTCGCCGGCGACGGCGGTCCCGTCACGCTCATCGGCCTCGCGCTGATGCTGATGCTCCACGGCTTCATCACCAGCAACGTGCCGATGGGCGTCCCGCTCGAGTGGAACGTGATGATGCTCTACGGCGGCTTCTATCTGTTCCAGGGCCACGCCACGGCCGACCTCACCGCCTTGAACCCCGCGACGCTCGCGCTCCTGCTCTAGCTCGGGCGCCTGACCAAGCCCGCTCCGTGGATCTACGACCAGCTCGCCCCGTTCTACGACCGCGGCACCTGCGTCGGCGTGGTCGGCAAGGTGATGGCGTTTCGCCTCATGCACCTGCACGGACGCGTGCTCCCACCACTGTTGCCGCGCGCGGTCGACCGCCTCGAGGACTACGAGTGGGCCGACGGCGAGATCGTCGCGGGCCTGGTGCTCGGCTGGAACTTCGGCGACGGCCACCTGCACAACGAGGACCTGCTGCGCGCGGTCCAGGCGCAGTGCGAGTTCATGGCCGGCGAGCTGCGCTGCATCATGGTCGAGTCCCAGCCGCTCGGGCGCGCCAGCCTCGACTGGCGCATCGTCGACGCCCACGACGGCGTGCTCGAGCGTGGCACCACCCCCGTCGCCGAGCTGCGTGCGCGGGCCCCCTGGGGCTGACCCGGTCTCCGCCCCCCTCCGCGGGCCCCTGCCCTCCAGACCGTCCTGGCCCCCGAACGGGCGCCGCCGCCCGACCGTGCTATCTTTGGCGCCGCCCGTCGCCGTGACCCCGCTGCGCAGAACCATCCTCGCGACCTTCTCCTCGGTCGTCCTGCACGTGTCGACGGTCGCGCGTCTCAGCTGCGGCTTCAACGTCGACATCGAGATGCCGGACATCGAGTTCGAGCTCACCGAGATGGACTTTGTCGACCCCGAGCAGGAGCTCGGCAAGACCCAGGAGCCGCCGCCGCCCGAGCCCGAGGTCATCCCCGCGCCGATGGGCCCCGACCTGCCGCCCGAGGGCGTCGGACCCAAGCCGGAGGACAAGCCGCCGGAGCCGCCCAAGCCCAAGGTGTTCGGCGAAAAGACCACCAAGGTCGACGAGCTCGGCCCGGCCAACAGCAACTTCTACATGTTGCTCAACGCCAGAAAGGTCGCCGGTCTCCCGTTCGCCGAGAGCATCGTCGAGATCATGGCGCCGCTGCCGGACTTCCAGCTCATCATCGCCGGCGGCGGCTTTCATGCCCTGCGGGACTTCAACTACCTCGTGATCGCCAGCCCCAACCTGCGCGACCTGACCCAGACGTTCCTGGCGGTCGAGTACAAGCTATCGCAGGAGGAGATGATCGCCGGCATCGAGCGCGCCGTCGCGGCCGACGACGAGACCATCGAGTGGGTCGAAAAGGACGGGCGAAAGATGGGCAACCCCGCCCCGATCGGCGCCCCCGACAAGGACCGCGACCCGCGGTGGTTCGTGTTCCTCGACGACAAGGTCGCCGTCTACGTGCGCGAGGAATTCCTCCCCGCGATCGCCCGCGACGGCGACGACGGCAAGAAGACCTCCGGCAACTTCGTCGCCAACCTCGCCAAGATGAAGACCTTCGCCGCCCGCGAGCCGCGCGCCGGCCTCCAGCTGGTCCTCAAGGACATCCTCGCCAGCGTCAAGATCAAGAAGAGCCCGTTCGAGATCCCCGACAGCGTCGAGCTCATGGCCGAGGCCAAGGCCGCCCCCGAGCTCGTGATCAAGATGGAGTTCGTCGACGACGTCGCCGCCAAGCGCATGGAGAACCAGTGGAAGGACGACCTCCCGCGCTTCATCGACGAGAAGGTCCCCTTCATCGTGCGCGGCATGGTCCGCGGCTTCTACGACGACGCCGAATTCACCCTCGCCGGCAAGGAGATCACGCTGCGCAGCAGCTTCACCGAGAGCCAGGCCAGCCTCATCCTCGACCAGATCGCCGCCGGCTCGCGTAAAATGCTCCGCAAGACCCCCGAGGAGATCGAGGCCGCCCGCAAGGCCCGCGAGGAGATCTGGCAGCTGCGCAAGAACGGCAAACTGACCCCCTCCCAGGCCCTCGATAAGCAAAAAGGCACCGCCGGCACGACCTCCGCAGGTACGGCTCCCGCAGGCACGGCTCCCACAGGCACCCCGAAGCCCGACGACGCCAAGGCTCCCACACCCGAACCGAAGGACAAGCCCGCCGAGCCCGCGGCAGCCGCAGGTGAGCCCGGGCCCAAGCCCGCCGCGCCCAAGCCCGAGCCGCCAGCCGAGGCCCCGGTCGACGCGAAGCCTCCCGAGCCGACCCCGCCGTGAGCCCGGGGGTCAGCCGGCCGTCAACACCGTGACCGCGAGCCCACGCAGCGCCGCGAGGATGCGCGCGCGGCCGACCGGGTTCGCCGTATGTACATAGATGCTGGCCGGCACCGGCCACCCCTCGACGCGCGCCGCCTCGATCCAGCACGCGACGTCGTAGCCGGTCGGTACATCGGCGCCGAGGTCATGATCGAGGCTCACCGCCTCGACCCCGCCCGCCTCGAGCAACGCGATGCACTCGGCCGCGCCACGCACGACGACCCACGCGCCCGGCTCCGGCAGCCCTGGCACGCCACCGGGCACCCGCTCATCGTCGAGGAACACGCGCACGCCCCAGGTTCTATCACGCCATGCTCGACCCTCCACATCACCGCCACCCGGACCACTCCCGCGTCAGCGCGGCACGCCGGCCACCACGTCGACGTCGACGCCGCGCGCGAGCCCAAGCACCAGCCTCGTCCCGGCCGGCACACGGCTCAGACTGTAGAACAGCCGCGTCTCGTCCCCGGTGACCGGGTGCCCGTCGACGCGGACCACCTGGTCGCCGACCACGACCCCCGCCCGCGCCGCTGGCCCACCGGCGCGCACGACCGTGACCATCAGCGCCTCGCCGGTCGTGAGCCCGAGGTCGCCCGCCTGCTCGCCGTCTTTGATCCGCAGCCGCGTCAACTTCATCGGCGCCAGCTCGACCACCGGGCCCGGGCCCGCGACCTCGAGCCCGAAACCCGTGAACTCGTAGCCATTGTCGACCATCCCACGCGGCACGATCATCACCTGCACCGCCCCGGTGTTGACCTTCGCCAGCTCGAAGCGCCCCTGCACGTCCGTCACCTCACCGGCCGCCATCGGCTCCTCCGACGTATAGACCCGCTGCTGCCCCCTCGGCGTCATGCGCACCAGCATGCCCGGCACACCCTCCCCGGTCTCGACGTCGATCAATCTTCCACGCACCGTCACGCGCGCGCCGAGCTCGACCTGCACCTGCGCGCGCTCCCCCTCTGCAAGACTCGCCTTGCCGGTCCCCGCCCCGTCCGGCGCCTCGATCGTCAGCGTGTACTCGCCGGCCGGCAGCTCGGGGAACCGGAACATGC
>JAYUXQ010001006.1:0-7862 GCA_043752905.1 Nannocystis sp.
CCGGGTCTCGCGTATGGCCTCGTATCGCAGCATCCGCAACGCGCTGCTCGCCGTGCTCCTGCTCGGCATCCCGGTGCTGTTGCTCCGTTCTGCGGTCCAGGAACCACAAGGCCTGTCCGGCTTCGACCGCACTGTCCGCAGGATCGGCGCCCCGCTCGAGGCCGGCATCAGCTACGCCGCCGGATCCGTCGGCCGCTTCTTCGAGCGCTGGGTCCTGCAAGCCCGCCTGCAGGAGGACAACGAGAAGCTCGAGGCCGACAATCGTAAATTACGCCTCGAGCTTCGCGCCCTCCAGGCCGTCGAGGAGGAGAACAAGGAGCTGCGGCGTTCGTTGCAGATGCGCGAGAAGGTCCCCGAGGACATGATCGCCGCCGAGATCTCCGGCGTCGAGCAGTCCCCTTACTTTCGCGTCGTCAAGCTCCAGATCGATCGCGGCGAGGCCTTCGTCCGACCCGGCATGGCCGTCATCGCCGACGCCGGCGTCGTCGGCCGCATCGACCGCGCCGAGGCCACCCACGCCGACGTCATGCTCATCACCGACCCGCGCTCCAAGGTCGCCGTCGAGGTCGCACGCACCCGCGCACCCGGCATCCTCGCCGGCGAGGACGAGGACACATGCATCGTCCACGTCGCCTCCGACTTCCCCGTCCAGGTCGGCGACATCATTCAAACCTCCGGCGTCGACGAGCTGTTCCCCCGCGGGCAACCCGTCGGCCAGGTCGTCCGCGTCGAGGAGGTCGTCGGCGATCAGCAGCGCGTCCACGTCGTCCCCTCCGTCCGCTTCGACCGCCTCGACATGGTCTGGGTCGTCCTCGCCAGCGCCCCCAGCCCCGACCCCGCCGCGGCCGAACCCCGCAAAAGCCCCCAGGCCGCCGGCCTCGGGCCCCTGCGCTGACCGGACGAAGCCATGAGGGCCATTCTCTATACGATGCTCGGGTGGGTCATGCTGGCCAGCGTCGCCGGCCTCGGCGCCAGCTTCGGCCTCACGGTGATGCTCCCCGCGACCTCCGCCGTGCTGCTCACGCACCTCGCCTTCTCGCGCGACCTCTCGCTGCCGACCGGCCTCGCCGTGGCCATCGCGCTCGGCTACCTCGAGGACCTGCACCAGGGCACGCCGGTCGGCTCGCTGTCGCTGGCCCACGGCGTCGCCTTCTTGCTGACCGTGTGGGCCGGCACGCGCATCGCCGTCGAGGGTGCGATCGTGCGCGCGCTCGCGGCCGGCGTCGTGGCCGCCCTGGTCGACCTCCTGACCTTCGCCGAGTTCGCCTTGCTCGCCGACCGCCTCGGCATCGAGGTACGGACCCTCGTGCGGGCCCTCCCGACCCTGCGCTGGCACGCGCTGGCGACGGTGCTCGCCGCGCCGGCCATCGGCCTCCTCACGGACCTCGTGATCGGCACCTGGGACCGCCTGATGGGTCGGAGCAACCCGCGCCCGCAGCCCCTCGCCACTTCTTCATGGTACCGATCGTGATCGTGACGACATGCAAGTGACCGACATTCGCCAGCCCGAGGACCTGCGCCAGCTGCGGCCGCGGCTGCAGGCGATGGTGCTGCTCGTCGTTCTCGCCTTTGTCGTCCTGCTCGGCCGGCTGTGCCAGTTGCAAGTGCTCGAGGGCGAACACTACCTGCGTCGCGCCGAGCGCAACTTCATCGACACGATCGAGGTCGAGGCTCCGCGCGGCCGCATCTTCGACGCCGAGCACCGCCCGCTCGCCAGCAACCGCCCCGCATACACCCTCTTCGTCACCCCGCGCCCGCGCGTCGTCCTCGAGACCGAGGACCCCGCCAAGAAGTCGCAGACCGGCACCCGCGTCGCCCTGACCGAGGCGCAGATCGACAGCATCGCCGACCTCATCGACTTCGTCGACGCCGACGACCGCGCCGCCTTCGAGGCCAAGATCCGCGACCGCAGCGGCGGCGAGAACGGCTTTTATCCGATCGCCGTGCGCCAGAACTTGAGCTGGTCGGAGTTCGCGAGGATCCAGACCCGCAAGTCGGCGCTCGGCGACTGGGTCGAGATCCGCGAGTCGGCGCGGCGGTTCTATCCCGCCGGCGAGCTGACCTCCTTCGTCACCGGCTACGTCGGCGAGATCACGCTCGATGGCCTCGCCCGGTCGCCCGGCAGCTATCGTCCCGGCGACCGCATCGGCAAGACCGGCATCGAGCGCCAGTGGGAGAATTACCTCCGCGGGCGGCCCGGCAAGCGATCGCACGTCGTCAACGTCCGCAGCCGCGCCGTCAAGTCGCCGCCACCCGAGGCCCTCGCGGCGCTGCCACCCGACGAGGATCCGATCCCCGGCCAGGACATCTACCTCACCCTCGACCTCGATCTGCAGCAGGTCGCCGCCGAGGCCTTCGTCGACAAGCCGGCCGGCGCGCTGGTGGCGATGGACCCGCGCACCGGCAAGATCCTGGCGATGCTCTCGGTCCCCGCGATCGACCCCAACCGCTGGCAGCAGCCGATCGGTAGCAACCAGTACGCGAGCTGGGCCAGGAGCCCGCTCAAGCCCTTCATCGACCGCACGGTGCAGGAGCACTACTTCCCCGGCTCGACCTACAAGGTCGTCTCGGCGCTCGCCTCCCTCAACGAACCGACCTTCGACCCCGAGGAGGAGATCACCTGCGAGGGCTACGTCAACTACGGCGGCCGCAAGTTCAAGTGCACCCACAAGCACGGCCCCGTCAACCTCGAGCAGGCGATCGTTCAATCCTGCAACTCGTACTTCTACACCCTGGCGATCGACAAGAACCTCAGCCTCGAGCGCATGGAGCAGTTCGCCCATCGCCTCGGCCTCGGCGAGAAGACCGGCCTCGGCCTCAACTCGGAGGCCAAGGGCCGGATCCCGACCGAGGCCTTCGAGGCGCGCGAGGGCACCTATCAGCGCGGCGTCCGGCTCAACAGCGCGATCGGTCAGGGCAACGTCACCGCCACCGTATTACAGGTCGCCGTGCTCTACTCCGCGATCGCCAACGGCGGCAGCGTCATGACGCCCTACCTCGTCGACCAGATCCGCACCGCCGACGGCAAGCTCGTGTTCCAGAGCGTCCCCAAGACCCGCCCCGACCTCGAGCCGATCCTCGAGCCCGACCGCCAGCGGATCCACGAGGGCCTCGTCGGCGTCGTCAACAACGAGCTCGGCACCGCCTACAGCGAGCGCCTCGACCAGATCGTCGTCGCCGGCAAGACCGGCACCGCGCAGGTCGGCGCCAGCGACCGCAAGGGCCCGCGCGCCGCCACCCTCGAGGGCTTCGATACCACCCAGGACCACGCCTGGTTCGCCGGCTACGCCCCCGCCGAGAACCCGCAGATCGTCGTCGTCGCCTTCGTCGAGCACGGCGGCGTCGGTGCCGACGCCGCCGCACCGATCGTCATGAAGGTCATCGAATACTACCTCGGCAAGGCCCAGGCCGGCGCCGAGGGCCCGCAGCCGCGACGCACCGGCATCGGCCCGCTGCTGCCCGGTCAGCGCGCCCGCGAGGTCGCCGCCCGCGAGGACAGCACCACCCCGAGCCCCGACCGCTCGGTCGCGTTGACCGGCGCGCGCCTGCCCGGTGAGCGCCCGCTGGTCGGCGACCTGCCGAGCGAGCCCGCCGTCCCCGGCGGCCCCAAGCCGACCAAGCCCGCCGCCAGGGCCACGCCGACGCCGGCCCGCAAGGAGGCCCCGTGAGCACGCTCGGCCGCTCGCGCTCGCTGCCCCACCGGATATTTTACTCGATCGACTGGGTGCTCGTCACCCTCGTCGCCGGCATCGTCACGCTCGCGCTGATCAACCTCAACAGCGCCGGCCACGGCGACTGGACCGGGAAGATCCAGACCCAGATCCGCTGGATCGGCCTCGGCACCCTCGCCACGATCGTCGTCGCCTCGCTCGACTATCGCGTGCTCCACCGCCTCGCCTACGTCGCCTACTTCTGCGGCCTCTTGCTGCTCGGCGCCGTCCCGTTGTTCGGTGTCATGCGCAACGAGGCCCGCCGCTGGCTCGAGTTCGGCGACTATCAGTTCCAGCCCTCCGAGCTGATGAAGATCCTCCTGATCATGGCGCTCGCCCGCCACATCAGCGACCTCCCGCCCAAGGAGCACAAGCGCCTGCGCCACCTGGTGATCCCCTTCATGATGTTCCTCGTCCCCGTCGTGCTCATCGTCACCCAGCCCGACCTGAGCACCGGAATTATCTCGATCCTGGTCGCCATGACGATCCTCGCCCTCACCGAGCTGACCCTCAGGGCCCTGCTCACCTTGCTGAGCGCCGGCGTCGGCATGTTCATGCTCGGCTGGGGCTTCTTCATGCACAAGTACCAGCGCTCGCGCATCGACGTGTGGCTCAACCCCGAGGCTTACGCCGACAACGAGGGCTACCAGACCATCCAGGCGATGATCGGCGTCGGCAACGGCGGCTTCCTCGGCCGCGGCGTCGGCAAGGGCACGCAGAACATCCTCGACTTCCTCCCCTACGGCGACACCGACTTCCCGTTCGCCGTCTACGCCGAGGAGTGGGGCTTCGTCGGCGCCGCGATGGTCCTGGCGATGTTCCTGTGCCTGGTATTATGGTCGATCAACCTCGCCTCGCAGGCCCGCGACCGCTTCGGCGCCCTGCTGTGCATCGGCGTCGCCTCGATGTTCTTCTGGCACGTCGTCATCAACATCGGCATGGTCCTCCAGCTCCTCCCGGTCACCGGCATCACGATCCCGCTGTTTAGCCTCGGCGGGTCCAACGCCCTGGCGATGATGCTCGGCATCGGCATCCTGATGAGCGTCAGCCGCTCGCGCATCCGCCCCTGATCTCCGCGATGGCACGCGCCCCGCCCGCGGGCTACGCTGGGGCGCCGTGTACGACTTCTCTAACTTCGGCGCGTGGGTCAGCGGCACCGCCACCAGTAGCCGCTCGCCCTTCATGGTCTTGCTGGTGTCCATGGCCCTCGTCGCCCACTTTATGGGCAAGGCCGTGCCCCTGCCCCTCCCGGCCCCCTACAACACGGTCGCGTGGTTCGCGGCCCAGCTCGCCCTCGGCCTGCTGCTGCTCGCCCTGCTCCACCACCTCCGCCCGAGCAGCCCCGACGACCCGCCGCGCAGCTTCACCGAATCTCTCCATCGCGCCTACAACCCCGTGCTGACCGGCTACGTCGGCCTCCTGCTCGCCGGTTACTGCGCGCATAGCAGCCTCACCGGCACCGGCGGCCTCGGTACCCTCGTCTTCACGGCGGTCGGCGCGATGCTGGCGATCGCCGGCTTCGTCATGATGGTCCACAACGTGCTGCGCCGCCTGTGACCGCCGCGACCGCTCGCCGCGGCGCTTGGCGGGGCTCGTGACGCTTGCTAGCTTCGCCCCGTGCTCAACAACCCCATCGGCCGCCTGCGCCTGATCGGCCTGCTCGAGGGCAGCTCCTTCCTCATCTTGCTCGGCATCGCCATGCCGCTCAAGTACGCCGCCGGCATGCCGATGGCAGTGAAGTACGTCGGCTGGGCCCACGGCGCCCTGTTCCTGCTGTTCATCCTCGCCCTCGGCCAGGCCGCCGCCGAGACCGACTGGGGTTTTAAGAAGATCGCCGGAGCCTTCATCGCCTCGGTCGTCCCCCTCGGCACCTTCATCCTCGACCGGCAATGGAGGCGGGACGAAGCAGCCCTGCTCGCCGGCCCCACCCGAGTTAACGCCGCCGCGCGGCCATGATAGCCTCCCCCGGCATGACGCAGCCCCGGCTCAAGTCGCTCCGGATCCGCGGCCTGCGGTGCATCGACGACCTCGAGCTCGCGTTCGACGGCCTCACTGTGCTCGTCGGCAGCAACGGCAGCGGCAAGAGCTCGATCCTCGAGGCACTCGAGCTTTGTCGGCGTCTCGCCAGCGGTGATTTCCTCTCGTCGCTCAACGCGATCCACGGCGGCCTCGCCAGCATCCTGCGCCACGGACAAGCTTTCGTTGGTTTTGAGATCCATCTGGAGCTTCTCGAGGCCGCACGGCGCCCTATCATGGCGCAGTACCATCTTGGTCTTTCGATGAATGGAACGGGAACGGCGGCCGCCGAGATATTTCGCATCAACGACCCTTCGGCCGGAGTGAGCCTTGTATTTGAGCGCGACGGCAACCGCGCCCAAGTTTGGAACGGCACCGAATTAGTGCCATTCACCGCCACCACTGCGCCAAAGCGCATGCGCACCGAGCTCCTGCTCACCGAACTGAGCGGCGCCCTCGCCCCTCACCCCGCGATCAACGCGATGCGCGACGCGCTCGCCGGTATCGAGGTCCATCTCCCCTTCGAGGTCACGCCATCCTGGGCCGCCCGCGCCCACCAGCGCCCGTCCGCGACCCGCGGCTCCGTCCTGCTCCAGCCCGCGGAGCGCCTCGCCGTGTTCGGCAGCAACCTCGCCAACGCCTTCCACACCCTCCGCAACGAGCGCCCGCGCGAGCACTGGGAGGCGACGATGGACCTCGTACGCATGGGTCTCGGTGGCCACATCGAGAGCGTCAACACCCGCGCCGACGCCGGCGGCGGCGCGATCGCCATCGCCGTCGAGATCCGCGATCAGAGCGAGTTGCTCCCCGCTTACGCGCTGTCCGACGGCCAGCTCGCCTACCTGTGCTTCGTGGCGATGGTCCGCCTCGACACCGAGCGAACGCTCCTCGCCTTCGACGAGCCGGAGGTGCACATGCACCCGGAGCTGCTCGTACGCGTGGTCCAGTTGCTCGAGGAGATGGCCCGGTCTCACCCGGTCATCGTCGCCACGCACTCGGACGTTTTGCTCGACGCCCTCTCCGATCCCGCGAGATCGATCCGCGTCTGCGAGCTACAGGACGGCGCCACGCACCTGCGCCAGCTCGACGCTCTCGCGCTGCACAAGTGGATGGAGGATTACCGCGGCGTCGGCCAGCTGCGCAGCGAGGGTCACCTCGCCGCCCTCCTGACCGACCCTGTCGTCACGGAGCGCCCGACCGAATGAGCCGGATCGCCGTGCTCTACGAGGATCAGCTGGCGACCAGCAAGCCGCGGTCCTTTGGTCCGCACGTGCTCGTCCTCGCCTGCGTCGCCGACCAGCTGCAGCGTCCGCGCGATCACCTCGAGCGGTACGTCGACGCCCACCCATGCAAGGGGATCGGCCGGTTGCTCGCCCTGTGCCGCGCGCCGATCCTCGCCGACCGTCACGAACGCGTGATCGCCGTCTGCGACGACGACCGGGTTCGCGAACACTTGAAGCTGCCCGCCACGGCGTGCAAGACCGCCGTGCGCGACACGATCGCCACGGGCCTCGGCACGCAGCTCCACACGGTGCTGCTGGTACGCAACCTCGAGACCGTACTCGACGCCGTGATGCACGTGCTCGGCCTTGAGCCGGCGACCGACAAGCCCTCGCCGCTGCGGCGCGACGGCATCCTCCTGCGCCTCGCCTATAACGGCACCCCGGACCAGCGGCGCGACCTGCTGCGCCGCGTCCCGTCGCTCGGGTATCTCGTCGACAAACTCGCGCGCGCGATCGTCGAGCTCGGTCTCTGAGCCTCGCCCCATCGCTCGCCACGTTCCGTCCGGCGCGGGCCCCGGCGCCCGTGCCCGCGTGATCGTCGACCCTTCGTTGCGCGGCTCCGCCCGAGTGCGCGCATGCGAGCATGCGCGCACTTGGTCTCTTGGAGACCAAGCGTCCGCGAATTATCATGCAAGACTGCATTTGGAAGCCCGCGACGGCGATGCGCCGCCTCGTCTTTCAGGTCTGCCCCATCTGCCATGGTCACCCGTCTCCTGCGCCTGTCCCCGTTGCTGCTGCTCGCGGCCGGCTGCTTGCGTGAGCACGGCGGCCCCGGCGACGACTCGAGCACCGGCGCTCCCGCGGACACCTCCACCGGCGAGCCCACGCCCGACACCTCCTCCGGCAGCAGCAG
>JAYUXQ010001007.1:0-3187 GCA_043752905.1 Nannocystis sp.
CCGACCGTCCACAGCAGGTCGGCGCGCGGCCCCCACACGCCCCACAGGATCGTGTCGACGCCGGTCGCGTGGGCGACCCACTCGTCGCCCTCGCGGCGCATGGTGGTGCCATTGCGACCGACGGTCCACAGGTCGCCGTCGACGCCGTAGATCCAGTGCAACATCGGCGTGCCGGCCGGGAGCTGCTGCTCGCTCCACGTCGCGCCGTCGAATCTATATAGAATGCCAGTCGACTCGGTCGGTGACGCTTGCTGGCCGCCGACGGCATAGACCTCGTCCGGCGCCGGACCCCACACGCTCAGCAGGGCCCCGCGATCGCTGCCGATCTGCAGGCCGATCTCCCACGCGGGCCCGGTGCCGGTGGTGCCCGTGGGCTCGCTGGTCGAGGTCGCGGTGGTCGAGCCGGTGCCGGTGGTCGAGGTCGTGTCGTGGCCGCAGGCGCAACATAAAAGGACGGCGAGCAGGCGGCGCATCTCGGCAGGGTACTGCGCAGCGGCGGCGCATGCACGATGCAATGGGAGGCCTGTCGCGTGAATCGGGTGTTATGGCGCTTTCGCCCTGTGGCTCCAGCCACGAACCCCTGATATGAATCCCTCGAAGCGCGCCAGACCGACCTGAATCCGCCTATAGTTAACGAGCGTACTGCATGGCAAATCTGCCGTTTTCAAGCGCTACCCCCGCTAAAAATGGCAGCCGCGGACAAAAGCCCGGCGCACGGCGAATGCGGGGGCCGCTGGACCACAATCGGTGTGGTCATGGGGGAGCGCCCCATACTGCCGCGAACCCGATCGCCGCCCTCGCGCATCGACGAAGAGCCCAATGTCGGGAGCTTCGCCTGCGCGGGCGTCGAGCCTGCGAGTTTTCATATGCACCACCTCTCCTCCAGCAAGCGCCTCACGCCGCTCCTGACCACCCTCGCGCTGCTCGGCGGCTGTACGGAGGATCCCGTGGAAGATGAGACCGGAGCCGTCCCCTCCTCCAGTGGGATCGAGCTCACCACGGGTGCGTCGACCTCGACGACGATGACGCCGACGTCGGACGAGTTCGTGACCGACCCCGGCAACCCCGACAGTTCGGTGACGAATCTGACCACGCAGACCGCCGCGACCGGCGACACGCCGACCACGAGCACGACGGCCGACGTGACCGCGACGGCCGGCGACGACACGACCGGCGAGGGCATGACGACGACCGGCGAGGTCACCGCGACGACCGGCGAGGGTACGACGACCGGCGAGGGTACGACGACCGGCGAGGGCATGACGACGACCGGCGAGGGCATGACGACGACCGGCGAGGGCATGACGACGACCGGCGACGACACGACCGGCTGCGGCATGGGCGACCTGCTGTGCGGGATCCCGCGGGAGGAGCAGATTCCGACGCCGAAGCCCGACGGCGTGCCCTCGCCGCTGCCGGGGGTCTACGACGACCTCGGCGAGGCGTCCGAGGACGCTGGCGTCCGCGCGCTGATCGGCTTCCCGACCCGCGACCGGGTCGCGCTCGAGGCTCGCGTCGTCGACCTCTATACGCCAGGTCATCCGGATTACCAGAATTACATGACCGTCCCGGAGTGGATGACCGACCACGCGCCCTTGCAAGCAGACTTCGACCTGATCAAGGCGTGGCTGGCGTCGCGCAACATGCAAGTCACCTTCGAGGCCTCCAACCGCATGCTGATCGCGTTCGGCGGCACCGTGAAGGACTTCAACGAGACGTTCCAGACCACGCTGCACATTTGCCTGCGCAAGAACCCGCAGCAGGGCAACCCGCCCTTTGAGGTGTATTGCACGCTGGAGAGCTTCAAGCTGCCGAAGTTCGTCGCGGACCGGACGACCGGGCTGTTGACCGCGGACCTGCCGACCGATGTCGGGATGCTGCCGGCCGAGGCCGGCGCGGTGGTCAACGATCCGCCTGGCCTCAATGCATTCAGCCCGACCCGGATCGCCGTCGCCTACGAGATGGACGAGCTGTACTCGGCCGGCTTCACGGGGCAGGGCGTGAAGCTCGGCATCATCGCGGCGGCGACCTTCCATGGCAAGGATCTGCAGACGTTCTGGAAGTCGTTCGGCATCACCCGCTCGGCCCCCACGCGGGTGCAGATGATGGAGCCGGTGATCACGCGTATTACCGAGACGATCCTCGACACCCAGTGGGCGTCGTCGATGGCCCCGGGCGCCGAGGTGATCAACTACGAGGGCCCGGACGCGCGCAACACGGCGCTGCTGTACGTGTTCAACGAGGCGATCGCGCGCAATGAGGTGTCGGTGCTCACCGACTCGTTCGCGCACCGCGAGGACTCGGAGCCGAAGCCGCTGCGGCATCAGTATGATCATTCGGCGTTGATGGGCGCCGCGCTCGGCATGACCGTGATCTCCGCCAGCGGTGACTCCGCTCGCCCTGATACCCCGTGCTCGAGCCCCTACGTGACCTGCGTCGGCGGCACCAAGCTCAGCGCGGACGCCCTCGGCAACGTGCTCGGCGAGACCGCCTGGCAGGGCTCCGGCTCCGGCGACGCCAAGACCTTCGACAGGCCGTCGTGGCAGCAGGCGATCGTGCCCGGCAACAAGCGCGCGATGGTCGACGTCGCGCTCAACGCCTCGCCGTCGTCCGCATACTGGGTGCGCAGGCTCGGCAGCTGGCAGGCCTACGGCGGGACCTCGTTCTCCGCCCCGGTGTTCGCGGGCATGGTCGCGGTGATCAACAGCTATCGCGTCGGCAACGGCCTGCCCGTGGTCGGATACCTCAACCCGACGCTCTATACGGATATGGCGGTCCGCGCGAGCTTTCGCGACGTCACGCTCGGCGGCACCGACCTCTACACCGCCCAGGTGGGCTGGGACTATCCGACCGGCTGGGGCGCGCCGCGGGCCATGAAGCTGGCCGAGGCCCTGCCGTAATCGGTGGGTGCGCCCGATGCATCCCGGATGTCTGCCCACGACCTCACTCGCCCGTGGGCGTCGCGATCAGCGGGGCGTCGAGGGCGAGGCGGAGCTCGACCTCCTCGAGCCCGTGCGGGTGCTGGGTGACGGGCCCCGGGACCGTGCATTCGCGCAGGTGCAGGGCGTCGCACAGCCCCTGCGCCTGGGCCTGCGTCGCCAGCTCGCGGGCGCGGGCCAGCCAGCGGGTGATCAGCGCGAGGCGGTGCTGCTCGGGGTCGTCGACGAGGGCAAGCGCGGGGCCGAAG
>JAYUXQ010001008.1:0-3186 GCA_043752905.1 Nannocystis sp.
GCCGGCTGGGGCCTCCCGCGCCTCGAGCGTGACTACAAGGATCGCGGCGCCGAGCCCCACGTCCCGGAGGTCTACGCCGCGCTCGGCGACCTGTTCGGCGTCCAGGCCGACTACAAGCTGGCGATCACGATCTACGACACCGCCCTGCGCCGCTGGCCCACCGCCCGCGCCGCGCCCGCGCTGCAGAAGAAGATCCTCGATGCATATGTCGCGCTCGGCGACGGCGCCGGCACCCGCAAGGCCCGCGAGCTGCTCGCCGCCAACTACCTCCGCGGCACCCCCTGGTTCTACGCCAACGAGGGCGACACCGATGCGATCGACGCGGCGATGAAGCTCGTCGAGGACGCGCTGGTCGCCTCCGCCGTCGAGCGCCACGCCTACGCCCAGGCCCTGCGCGCCGCGGGCGACCCGAAGGCCACCGACGAGTACCGCGCCGCCGCTGCGGCCTACGAGGCTTACTTACAACGCTACCCCGACACCCCGAGCTCGTACGGCTATCGCTACGACTACGCCGAGAGCCTGTTCTTCTCCGGCCAGTACATGCTCGCGGCCCAGGCCTACACGGCGGTGCGCGACTCGAACACCGCGGCGAGCCGGCAGGTGGACGCCGCCGAGGGCGTCGTGCTCGCGCTCGAGGCCTTGCTCGAGGAGGCGCAAAAGGCCGGCAGCGTCATCATGCCCGACCTCCCCAAGCAGGGCGTCGCCAGGGGCCCCTTCGAGCCCAAACCGATCCCGCAGCTCCTGATCGCCTTGCAGGCCGCGTACGACCGCTATGTCGGCGTCAAGCCGGACAGCAAGGAGGCCGGCGCGCTGATGTTCAAGGCCGGCGCAATTTCCCAGCGCTACTATCACTTCGACGACGCCGAGGAGCGCTTCGTCCAGGTCGTCGACACCCACTGCGGCGACAACATTGCGATAAACGCCGGCTTTGCGATCGTCGACGGTCGGGTCGTCCGCGAGGACCTCAAGGGCGCCCAGGAGTGGACCGACAAGCTGCTCGAGAAGTCGTGCGGCTCCGGCGAGGACTCGGCCAAGTTCGCCGGCGACCTCAAGACCCTCGGCAATGCCGTGCGCTTCCAGGAAGCCAACCTGCTGTTCGAGGCCGGCGAGTTCGAGGCCGCCGCCGACCGCTACGTCGCGCTGGTCGCCGGCGCCCCCAAGGACCCCAACGCCGACCGCGCGCTCAACAACGCCGCCGTCGCCTACGAGAAAATTGGCCGCTTCGGCTCCGCCAGCAAGACTTACGAGCGCATCTACAAGGACTACGCGACCAGCGAGTTCGCCGACGACGCCCTGCTGCGCTCCGGCCTCAATCACGTGCGCTTCTTCGAGTTCGACAGCGCCGTCCAGAGCTACCTCGTGCTCGCCGAGGACCCGCGCTACAAGGACTCCGAGCACCGACTGATCGCGCTCAAGAACGCCGCCGACCTGCTCGACAACCTCCAGCAGTACCCCAAGTCGAGCGAGCTGTTCGTCCGCTACGCCGGCCAGACCAAGGACCCCAAGGAGGCCGTCGACGCCACTTTTCGCGCCGCCCAGGTCCTGCGCAAGACCGATAATCACCGGGCCACGGAGGCCGCGTTCGCGGCCTTCCTCGGCAAGTACGGCGGCGACCCCAAGGAGGCCGCCAAGGCCGTCGAGGCCCAGCTGCGCATTGGTCAGGCGCGCGCGGCCATGGGCGACCGCAAGGGCGCCGAGACGGCGTTTCGCGACTGCATCGCCACCTTCACGTCACGCGGCCTGCAGGTCAACACCGACGCCGCCGACTTCCCGGCCGAGGCCCAGTTCTTCATCTCCGAGTATTCGCTCGCCGACCTGCTCGAGTTCAAGCTCCAGGGCACCGGCAAGAAGCTGGCCGACAACACCAAGATCCTGTTCGACCGCGTGGTCGGGGCCTCGAAGTCGTACGACGGCGTGCTGCCATACCGCCGCATCGACTGGGTGCTGCACGCGATGTTCCGCCGCGGCTACGCCTTCGAGATCACCGCGATCAAGATGCGCGAGGCCCCCGTGCCGCGCGAGCTCAAGGAGTTTAGCGAGCCCTGGTTCGCCTACAAGGACATGGTCGAGCAGGGCGCCTCGAAGTTCGAGTCGATGGCGATCCCGCTGTACGAGGAGACGATCAAGCGCGCCCGCGAGTACGGCGTCGCCAACGAGTACACCCGCAAGGCCCTCGAGCGCATGAACATCTACAAGCCCGACCAGTACCCGCTGCTGCACGACCCCGCGATCGAGCTGCAGGTGGAGGACCGTCGATGAGGCGCACGAAGTGGTGGCTCATGCTCGGACTCGCCGCGTGCACGCCGAAGCCGACCGGGACCGTCGCGCCCGTGCCCTCCGAGCCCGAGCCCGAGCCGAGCGCCGAGGTCACGCCCGCCGACGCCGGTGTCGACCCCGCGAAGGCGGCCGCCGCCGCGGCGGTGAAGAAGAAGAACCGCGACCGCGACCCCGCCGAGGAGGCGCGCAAGATGGCCGCCTCGCGCCAGCAGAGCGCCCAGGCCTCGGCAGCGCTGCGCGGAGGATCGATCGCCGCGGCGCTCGACCTGGCCCGCGAGGCCCTGCGGACCCACGAGCAGAACGTCGACGCCATGCTGGTGATGGCCGAGGCCTTTTTGAAGCAGGGCAAGCACGAGCTGACGCAGACCGTCACCAGCTCGGCCCTCGCCGTCGACCCCAAGCTGCTGACGCCCCTCGAGACCGGCAAGATCTACAACCTCAAGGGCTTCGCCTACCTCGCCGCCGACAAGCAGAACCTCGCCACCCAGTCGTTTCGCAAGGCCGCCGAGGCCGACGCCCGCAACGCGACCGCGTGGAACAACCTCGGCGCGCAGTACCTCCGCACCGGCAACTTCAAGACGGCCGCCGAGTGCTTCAACTACGCGACCAAGCTCGACCCCGGGTTTTTTAAAGCCCAGCTCAACCTCGGCAACGCCCGCCGGGCCCTCGGCGACGTGCAAAACGCCGAGCTCTCGTACCGTGCGGCGTTGAACCTGCGGGCCAACTACCCCGAGGCCTACTTCTCGCTCGGCGTGCTCTACCTCGATGCCAGCGAGTACCCCGGCATCGACACCCAGACCCGCCTGACCCGCGCCCTCAACTTCTTCGGGAAGTACCGCGAACTGGCGATCGCAGCCGGAGCCGCCGCGGGAGATCGCCCCGGCGACGACGTCGCCCGCGTGAAGACCG
>JAYUXQ010001009.1:0-3179 GCA_043752905.1 Nannocystis sp.
CTGCGCGACGGGGACGTCGAGCTCGGCGATCTCGAGGGCGACGTCGAGGTCGATGTCGGGCTCGGCAAGATCACGGGTGGCGGGCTGCGCAGCGCCAACATCGACGTGCGCACCGAGGGTGGCGGCATCGACCTGAGCTTCGCGGCGGCGCCGCGGCGGCTGGTCGCGAACGCGGCCGCGGGGGACGTGTCGTTGCGGGTGCCCGCGGGCAAGTACCGCTGCGATCTCGCGCCGGTGGTGGAGGCGGCCGCGCGCGCGTTCGGGGTGACCTGCGATCCTGCGGCTCCGGGGACGATCGCGGCCTCGACGGGGGTCGGCAAGCTGCGGATCCGCGGCGGGCGCTGATGTCCGCGGGGACATGTTCCGGCGGACAGGTCAGCGCGCGGTGACCGGGAGCACGCGGCGCTCGAGGTCTGCGCTGCTCCGATCGGCGCAACTGCTGACGATCAGGTCAGCGCGGCGCGCCTTCACTCGGCCGCGGCCTGCTCTTCGGGTAGCGGGAGCAGCACGAGCTCTAGCACCTCGCGGATGTGTTTGACGAAGTGCAGGCGCATGTCGGCGCGCGCGGCCGCGGGGATCTCGGGCTCGTCCTTGCGGTTGCGGTCGGGGAGGATGACGTCGCGGATGCCGGCGCGGTGGGCGGCGAGCACCTTCTCGCGTACGCCGCCGATCGGGAGGATCTGGCCTCGCAGCGTGATCTCGCCGGTCATGGCGATGTCGGCCCGCGCGGGGCGGCCGGTGAACAGCGAGACGAGGGCGGTGGTCACCGCGACGCCGGCGCTGGGTCCGTCCTTGGGGACGGCGCCCGCGGGGAAGTGCAGGTGCAGGTCGTGCTCCTTGAGCAGGTCGCGGACTATCGCGGGCGAGATGCCGAACTCGACGCCGCGGCTGCGCACCAGGCTGAGCGCGGCCTGGGCCGACTCCTTCATGACGTCGCCGAGCTTGCCGGTCAGGCGGATCTGTCCGGTGCCGGGGCCGATGCTGCCCTCGACGAACAGCAGGGTGCCGCCGACGGGGGTCCAGCCGAGGCCGGTGACGACGCCGGGGGTCGGGACCTTGGCGGCCATCTCGTCGTAAAACCGCGGGGGTCCGAGGATCCGCAGGACGTCGTCGGCGTCGAGGCGGCGGCGCGACGGCTTGCCCTCGGCGAGGTGCATGGCGATGTCACGCAGCAGCGCCGCGAGCTCGCGCTCGAGGTTGCGGACGCCGGACTCGCGCGTGTACTGGGTGGCGAGCAACAGCAAGACCTCGTCGGAAAGGTCGACCTGCTCGTTCTCGAGGGCACCGGCGCTGTTTTGCATGCGATCGAGGCCGTTCTCGACGCGCTGCTTGGGCAGCAGGTGCTCGCGGGCGATCGCAAGCTTCTCCTCGACGGTGTAACCACTGAGCGGGATGACCTCGAGGCGGTCGCGCAGGACGTCCGGGATCCCCGACAGCTCGTTGGCGGTGCACAGAAAAATGACCTTGGAGAGGTCGTAGTCGATGTCGAGGTAGTGGTCGCGAAACGCGGTGTTCTGCTCGGGGTCGAGGGCCTCGAGCAGGGCGGCGGCCGGGTCTCCGCGCAGGCTGGCGCCGACCAGCTTGTCGACCTCGTCGAGGACGATGACGGGGTTCGAGGTGCCGGCGCGCTTCATCGCCTGGATGAAGCGGCCCGGCAACGCGCCGATGTACGTGCGCCGATGGCCGCGGATCTCGGCGTCGTCACGCACGCCGCCGAGCGAGATCCGGACGTACTTGCGGCCGAGGGCGTCGGCGATGCTGCGGCCGAGGGAGGTCTTGCCGACGCCGGGCGGGCCGACCAGGCACAGGATCGGGCCGCGCTTGTCGGGGGCCAGCTTGCGCACGCTGAGGTACTCGAGCACGCGCTTTTTGACCTTCTCGAGGCCGTGGTGGTGCAGCTCGAGGAGGGCGCGGGCACGGGTCAGATCGAGCTTGTCGGGGGTGGCCGCCTGGGCGCCCCATGGGAGGTCGGCGATCCACTCGAGGTAGGTGCGGGCGATCGCCGCCTCGCCGCTCTGTGGGTGCATGCGCTTGAGGCGGGACAGCTCGCGGTTGGCCGCGGCGCGGCCCTCCTCGGTCAGCTCGAGGGCGGCGATGCGCTGCTCGAGCTCTTGCAGGCCGCGCTCGTCGGCCTCGCCCTCGCTCTCGCCGAGCTCGGACTGGATCGCGCGAAGTTTATGCCGCAGCAGGGCGTCGTGCTCGTGCTTGGACAGGTGCTCGCGGACGTGGCGGTCGAGGTCACGCTTGACCTGCAAGACGTTGGTGCGGTGCGAGGCGAGCTCGATGACCTTGCGCAGGCGATCGCTGACCTCGGTCTCCAGCAGCACCGACAGCTTGTCCTCATCGGTGAGGTCGAGGTGGGCGGCGCACAGGTCGGCGACCATGCCGGGGCTGCGCTCGGCCAGGATGGCAGCGAGTCCCTGGGCCCGCTGCTTGGTCTTGGCGGCGGTCGGCATCAAGGTGTCGTGCTGCTTGACGAGGTCTTGCAGCGCGCCCGAGAGCGCGTAGGCGAGGGTCGAGGTGCGCATCGTGTCGACCGCGGTCTCGACGCGGACGACCAGGTGATCGCGCTCGCTGTAGAGGTCGAGCAGGCGCACGCGACCGATGCCGCGCAGGACCACGGACATGCGGCCCGGGGTACCCGGCAGGACCTGGACGACCTCGCAGACGACGCCGACGGGGTACAGCTGATCGAGGTCCGGGGTCGCCGTGTTCTCGCGCAGGATCCCGACGACGATGCGGCCGCGCGGCTCGTTCTCCGGGCGCGGGTCCTTCGAGTCGCGACGCTCGCCGGCGCGGCGGACCGCCTGCATCGCCGGAGACTGCCGGCTGAGGTCCACCGGCGCCGTGAGGCCCGGCAAGATGGAGACGCCGCGGAGCGGCAGCAGCGGCACTGGGCCCGTCGCGCTGGTCGGTGCCATGCGAGCGAAAGACTAACCGATTTTCCTCTGATACAACGAGCGCGTGGAAGCGTCGCCCCGTGGTCCGCTCGCTGTGTCCGCCCCCGCGGCGCTGGCGGGTGGCGTCGGCCTGGTGGTGTTGACGGGGCCGGGGCTGCCGCTCGCGTGGGGGCTGCTGCCTGCGGTGGTGGCGCTGGTGATGGTCCTGGGTCTGGGTCTGGCACGCTGGCGCACGCGGGGACCGTCGCGGGACCGGGTGCCGGAAGATCTGGACGGTCT